>JANMCS010000292.1:0-15696 GCA_031361405.1 Betaproteobacteria bacterium | reverse complement strand
GCGCTGGCGCACGCTCGAATCGTTCTTCGTGCGCTTCGAAGCGGACATCCGGCAGGCGGTACCGCGCAGCGTGCGCGTGGGCGGGGCGCGCGAGGCGCCGTGGGTCGGCAACCTCGGGCCGGGCCGTCAGAGCGCGGTCGTGTTCAGCCGCGCCGGCGCCGAGTTCAGCGTCGAGCCTGGCCTCGCTGGCCGGCGCGTCGGGTATCGCTGGCGCGAAGGCACGGTGGAGATTGCCTATTGGCCCCATCTAGACAGGGCGGACGGCGCCGTACCCTCGGTATACCCGCTGGTGCCGGACGTGACGCAGTTCGAACTCACGTATCTCGCGCGCGACGGCGCGTGGCGCGATCGCTGGCCCGGCGCCACCGACGCGGACCTGCCGCGCGCGGTGCGCATGACGCTGGTGTTGGCCGATGGCGTGCGCGTGGACCGCGCCTTCGTGCTGCGATGACACAACACGACCGCGGCGCCGCGCTGCTGATGGCCATGCTGATTGCCGCGCTGGCAGCGACGGTGGCGGTGGCGCTGGCCGCGGACCAGCAACGCTGGCTGGCCGATGTCGCGCATCGCCGCGACCAGGTGCAGGCACAGTCGCTCGCGCTGGCCGGCGTGCAATGGGCGCGCCAGATTCTGCGCGAAGATGCGCGCGGGACGTCGCTCGACCACCTGGGTGAGCCCTGGGCGTTTCCGCTGCCCGCGACGCCGATCGCCAACGGGTCCATCCAGGGCCGCATCGAGGACGCGCAGGCACGCTTCAATCTCAATGCACTGGCCCGTGACGATCCGGCAGGCATTGTCGAATGGGCGCGCCTCGCGCGTCTTTTTGCCAGCAAGGGCGTGCCGCCGGCATTGCTGGGGGCGATCGCGGATTGGGTGGACGTGGATGCGGTGCCGCGCGCCGACGGCGCCGAGGACGATGTCTATGCGCAGACCACGCCGCCGTCGCTCGCAGCCAATGCCCCGCTGATCCGCACTGCGGAGATCACTGCGGTGCGCGGCGTGAACGCGCGCGCCTTTGCGGCGGTAGCGCCATTCGTCATCGCCTTGCCCACCACCGCCGCACTCAACGTCAACACCGCAACCGCGGAGACCTTGATGGCCGCGCTGCCCGACTTGCGCGGCGAGGCGCTGGCCGACCTGCTCGCGGACCGCGCCCGCGCACCGTTCACCAGCGTCGCCGATTTCCGTTCACGGCTGCCGCGCAGCGTGACGTTCGCCGACGAGGGAACGTTCAGCGTATCCAGCACCTACTTCGTGGTGACCGTGCTTTCGCACCAGGGCGACGCCATTGCCCAGGCGCGCGCGCTGCTGAAGCGCGAGGGGCGAGACTATCCCACCGTGGTCTGGCAGACCCTCGAGTAGCGACGCACGGTTACACTACGCGCGCCCTCAATGTCAGCGTCCACCATGTCCATTCTCCGCGTTGTGCTCGAAGATGCGCCGCTTGCTGCGCGCGCCGACGCATGGTCGCTGTTCGACGCGCAGGGCCATCGGCTGCAATCGGGCCACGGCGTGCCCGCGTCGTGGCCCGATGCGTCACGGCGCGAGGCCGTGCTGGCCGCATCGCGCGTGCGCGTGTCAACGTTGACGTTGCCGCCGATGCCGGCGGACCGCATTGCCAGTGCCGCCGCATTTGCACTTGAGGACGCATTCGCCCGTCCCGCCAGCGAACACGCCATGCACGCCTCCGCGCGCGATGCACAAGGCCGCGTGGTGGTGACGGTGACCGAGCGCGCACTTGTGGAAACACTGGCGCGCGATTTTGCGCGGGTGATTGCCGAACCGGCGCTGGCGCCGGTGCCCGCGCCCGCGCATTGGCTATGGCTCCCGTCGGCCGCGCGCGACAGCTTCATCCGCCAGCCCGATGGTTCTGCGTTCGTGGTGTCGCATCCGCGCGATGGCATCGCGCTGCCGGCCGAACTCGCGCTGGCGCTTAGGCATCGTGGCGCCGGCGTCGCACCGCCATCGGTCGTGGAGGTGGCGTTTGCCGTCACCGATGCGCAGCTTGACGCGTGGTCCATGGCGACGCGGGTACCGTTTCGCTGCACCGACCCCTGGCGCTGGGACCGCGATGGCACGCTATTCGACGCCCTGCCCGACCTTGGCCCACGTACGGGAGGCGACGCGGCAAGTCGCGCCCAATCCGCAGCGGCACGCACGATGCGTGGGGCCGGTGTGATCGCGGGTGTGGCGCTGCTGGGCGCCGTGCTTGCCACCATCGTGCATTGGTCGTGGCTGCGCCTCGACGGCTGGCGCACCACGCGCGCCATTGTCGCCACGGCCACCGAGGCCGGCGTCACGGACGCGGGTGATGCCGATGCGGCTGCCGCCGGATTGACCCGACGCTGGAGCGACGCGCGCCACGGTGCCGCATTGGCTGTGCCCGGCGATGCGTTACCGCTGTTGGCACGGGTGGCGCCCGCGCTCGGCGCGTTGCGCAAGGGCGCATTGAAAAGCGCGACGTTTGGTCCCGGCCAGTGGACCTTCGATCTCGCGACGATGGATCCTGCCGCGCTCGCATCGTTCGAAGCGCAGCTGGCCAACGCGGGCTTGCGCGTGCTGGCCGCCACCAATGCCAGTGGCACGCGGCTGCGCGCCACGCTGGCGCCTGGGCTCGAGCGGCCATGATCGCCATGTTGCTGCAACGCCATGCCCCCGGACTTGAGCGCTGGTGGGAACGCGCGTCGCCACGCGAGCGCGCGATGCTGGGCGCGGCCGCGGTAGTCGTCATCGCGGCGCTGGGCTGGACGTTGATTTGGCAGCCGATGACCGCCGACATCGCACGCATGCAACGCGACAATGCACGCGACCACGCCATCCTCGCCGCCGCGCGCGCGCAGGCCACGGATCTGGCGGCACTGGCGCGCGATGCCAAGCCCACGCCCGGCGGCGACACGCGCGCGGCGATCGAGCGCGTGATCGCCGAGCGCGGCTTGCGTCCGGCGCTGTCGTCCATCGACAACCAGGATGGGCGCGTGCGCGTGCTGTTCAACAGCGTACGCTTCGAGACCCTGGCGGCCACGCTCGACGTGCTCGCGCGCACCGCCGGCGTGCGCCTTGCCGATGCGGTGCTGACGACGCGTGTCGAACCCGGTACCATCCGCGCCGAGCTCACCTTTGTGCGCGATTAGGCACCCGCTGCGATGAAAAGTATCGGCGTCATCGTTGCAGCGGGCTTGCTGCTGCTTGTCGCGATAGTCGGAATGGCGCCCGCGACGCTGGCCGATGGGCGCCTCGCTGCGGCCACCGACGGGCGCCTGCGCATCGCCGCTGCCGGCGGCACCCTCTGGCGCGGTACGGGCAGCCTCACCGACGCCGGCAACACCTGGCAGTTGCCGCTCACGTGGTCAGTGGCGCCCCTCGCGCTCGCGCGCGGCGCACTCGACGTGACATTGGCGCCGGCACGTGACTCCACGCAGCCGCAGGGCGCGATCGTGCTCACCACCTCCGGAGTAATGCTGACCGATTTTCGCGCCACCTTGCCAGCGCAAGCGCTGGCCCGATGGTTGCCGCTGCGGGATGCACCGGCGCTCGGCGGGGACATCGGCATCGAGGCGAGCGCGTTTGCGTGGAGCGGCGGCGGTGGCCAGGGCACTATCAATGCGCATTGGCTGCGCGCGCGCGTGGCCACCGCCGCAGGCGTGGCGGACCTCGGCACCGTCGACGTGGCGGTGACGCCGCAGGACAAACGCCTGCAGGCACGCGTGACCAACACCGGCGGCGAGGTGCGCGTCAACGGCACGATCAGCTTCACGTCAGGCAGCAGCGACGGCGACATCACTGTCACGCCGGTGCCGGGCGCGCCGCCGGCGCTGATGCGCGCACTGGCCAGCATGGGCAAGCCCGATGCCGACGGTGCCGTGCGTCTGACCTGGCGCAACAGTTCACGGTAATGGTCCGGCGACGCGCCACGCGGGTTGTCGCGCGCAACGGAATTGCGACCGCGGCGTACGCGGCGCGGCTGCCGGCCATCGACAACCTGCGCGGCCTCGCCATCATCGCAATGGTGGTGTTCCACTTCAGCTTCGATCTGCGCCACTTTGGATTCACCACGGCGGACTTCTATCGCGATCCGTTCTGGCTGCACGCCCGCACTGCAATCCTGTCGTCGTTCCTGTTCCTCGCCGGCACGAGCCTGGCGCTGGCGCAGTCCACCGCGCAGGGACGCGCGCGATTCTGGCGGCAGGTGGCGCGCGTGGCGGCGGCGGCGATGTTGGTGAGCGTTGCCAGCTACGCCATTTTTCCGCAGCGCTACATCTGGTTTGGCGTGCTGCATGCGATTGGCGTCTCATTGCTCCTGCTGCGGCCGCTGGCCCATCGCCCCTGGGTGGCGCTGGGGCTGGGTCTCACCGTGATCGTTGCCGGCAACGCGTGGTCGTCATCGTGGTTCGACAACCGCGCGTGGGGCTGGCTTGGCTTCATGACGGCCAAGCCTCCCACCGAAGACTACGTGCCGCTGTTCCCGTGGACCGGCGTGATGCTGGTGGGGATGGCGGCCGCGCATATTCTTCGGCACGATGACTTTCGGGCATTGGGCATGTTTGCCAAGCTGCCTGCCATCTTTGCCACGCTGGGCCGGCATAGCCTCGCCATCTATCTCCTGCATCAGCCACTGCTGTTTGGATTGGTGTATCTCGCCGCGATGGTCAGGCACCCGTAGGCGAGGCTTCAGGCTCGCACGTACAACGCATCGAACCAGCGAGGCTGGAGCTGCGCCTAGGGAACCTGCGCGTATTGGCGTGACGCGGCGAGCAAACGCGGCAAAATTTGCCGCCACCGTCGCATCCCGCTATAATCTTGGGCTGCAGGCGCGTAGCTCAGCTGGTTAGAGCACCACCTTGACATGGTGGGGGTCGTTGGTTCGAGTCCAATCGCGCCTACCAACGACATTCGGAAGTTGATCGGCAGGATCGGACAGCCATGGTTATGACACCGCTGACGTGCACGGAGACCCTGTAACCAAGGAACGCGTCCGCACGCCTGCAGTAACCCTGACCTGACCACAGAGTGCGGCATTGCGACCGCACTTTTTTGTTTTCTGGAGCTCGATCATGATTTCCATCACATTGCCCGACGGCGCCGTCCGTCAATTCGATCATCCCGTTTCCGTGCGCGATGTCGCGGCCTCGATCGGCCCCGGCCTCGCCAAGGCCGCGCTCGCCGGCCGCGTCGACGGCAAGGTCGTCGACACGTCGCACATGATCGATCACGACGCCCGCGTGGCCATCGTCACCGACAAGGATGCCGAAGGCCTCGAGGTCATCCGCCACTCCACCGCCCACCTCCTCGCCTATGCGGTGAAGGAACTATTTCCCGACGCGCAGGTGACCATCGGCCCGGTGATCGAGGACGGCTTCTTCTACGATTTCTCGTACAAGCGCCCGTTCACGCCCGAGGATCTCGCCGCCATCGAGCAGCGCATGGCCGAGCTCGCGAAGAAGGACGAGCGCGTCGAACGCACCGAGATGCCGCGCGACGATGCCGTGAAATTCTTCGAGGGACTGGGCGAGCACTACAAGGCGGAGATCATCGCGTCGATTCCGTCGAACGAGCCGATCTCGCTGTACCGCGAAGGCGCCTTCATGGACCTGTGTCGCGGCCCGCACGTGCCCTCCACCGGCAAGCTCAAGGTGTTCAAGCTGATGAAGGTCGCGGGTGCCTATTGGCGGGGCGACTCGAAGAACGAGATGCTGCAGCGGATCTACGGCACCGCGTGGACGAAGAAGGAAGACCTCGATGCGTACATCCTGCGCCTGGAGGAAGCGGAGAAGCGCGACCACCGCAAATTGGGGCGCGCGCTCGACCTGTTCCACACGCAGGACGAAGCGCCGGGCATGGTGTTCTGGCATCCGAAAGGTTGGTCGATCTGGCAGCAGATCGAGCAATACATGCGCCGCGTGTACCAGGACAATGGTTACCAGGAAGTGCGCGGGCCGCAGATCCTCGATCGCACGTTGTGGGAGCGCTCGGGCCACTGGCAGAATTTCAAGGACAACATGTTCACGACGGAGTCGGAGAAGCACGACTTCGCCATCAAGCCGATGAACTGTCCCGGTCACGTGCTGATCTTCAACGCCGGCATGCGCAGCTACCGCGACCTGCCGCTGCGCTACGGCGAATTCGGCGCCTGTCATCGCAACGAGCCATCAGGCGCGCTGCACGGCATCATGCGCGTGCGCGGCTTCACGCAGGACGACGGCCACATCTTCTGTACCGAGGAGCAGATCCAGCCCGAGTGCACGGCTTTCAACAAGCTGGCGCTGGACGTGTACCGCGACTTCGGCTTCAACGACGTGCAGATCAAGATCGCGTTGCGGCCGGACGCGCGGCTGGGCGACGACGCCACGTGGGATCGCGCCGAGAACGCGCTGCGCAATGCGCTGCGGGAATGCGGCGCCGAGTGGACGGAGTTGCCGGGTGAAGGGGCGTTCTACGGCCCCAAGATCGAATACCACCTGAAGGACTCGATCGGCCGGTCGTGGCAGTGCGGCACGATGCAGGTCGACTTCCAGATGCCGGGCCGGCTGAGCGCCGAGTACGTCGCCGCGGACGATACCCGCCAGGTACCGGTGATGCTGCACCGGGCGATCGTGGGCTCGATGGAGCGCTTCATCGGCATCCTGATCGAAAATCACGCCGGGGCGATGCCGCTGTGGCTGGCCCCGCAACAGGCGGTGGTTCTGAACATCACGGACCGGTCGGCGGCCTACGCGGAAAGCGTCGTGGCAGCCCTCAAGGCGGCCGGTTTGCGGGCCTTTGCCGATTTGCGTAATGAGAAAATAACCTATAAAATACGGGAACATAGCTTGCAAAAGCTGCCTTATCAGCTGATCGTGGGTGATAAGGAGCAGCAAGCAAGAACGGTGGCCGTGCGTACCCGCAGCGGCGAGGATCTTGGGGCTTTTGCCCTGGATGCCTTGCTCGAGCGCCTCTCCAAAGAGGTCGCGGCGCGTCACTAACGTCTTGAAAGCAATGGTTTTTCAAGCCGGGACGCGTCCTTCGGGGCATGGCCGTTTTTTGTCGTCATTGGAGAATAGACAAAAGCGCTCGATAAGCATCAGCGGATCAACGCGGAAATTACCGCCCCTGAAATCCGCTTGGTTGGTGAAGACAGTGAGCAGCTCGGAATTGTTTCCCTGGCAGACGCACGTGCTCGTGCGGAAGCGGCTGAACTCGACTTGGTCGAGATCGCGCCGATGGCCAAGCCTCCCGTGTGCCGGATCATGGATTTCGGCAAGTTCAAGTACCGGGAAGCCAAGAAACAACACGAAGCCAAGCTCAAGCTGAAGCAGATCCAGGTCAAGGAAGTCAAATTCCGGCCCGGCACTGACGAAGGCGATTACCAGATCAAGCTCAGGAATCTTGTGCGATTCCTGTCGGAAGGCGACAAGGCCAAGATCACGCTGCGGTTTCGCGGACGCGAAATGGCGCACCAGGAATTTGGGGTGCGTCTTCTTGAACGCATTCGGAACGAGCTCGAACCTCATGCAGTGGTCGAGTCCTTTCCGAGGCTCGAGGGCCGGCAAATGGTGATGCTGCTGGCCCCGAAGAAAGCCGTACTGTTGAAACCGGTGGCAGCAACGCCGGCGCCGGCAGCGAAGCATCCACAACCCAAGCCGGAGGACGGTGCGGCCCCTGCCGCCAAAGCCTCTCCCGCCGCGCAAGCAGCGGAGAGCACCGCCGAAAGCAGCAAAGAAGAGAGTTGATGTCATGCCGAAGATGAAAACCAAGTCGGGCGCGAAGAAGCGCTTCCGCGTGCGCGGAAGCGGTTCGATCAAGCGTTCGCAGGCGTTCAAGCGCCACATCCTCACGAAGAAGTCGACCAAGACCAAGCGCCAGCTTCGTGGTTCCGCCGAAATCCATAGCACGAACATCGATTCCGTTCGCGCCATGATGCCCTACGCGTAAGGAGCAGCCATGCCAAGAGTCAAACGTGGTGTGACCGCACGCGCACGGCACAAGAAAGTCCTGGACCAGGCCAAGGGTTTCCGCGGCCGCCGCAACAGCGTCTTCCGCATCGCCAAAGAAGCGGTGATGAAGGCTGGTCAATATCAGTATCGCGACCGTCGGCAAAAGAAGCGTGAATTCCGCCGGCTGTGGATCGCCCGGATCAACGCTGCCGTGCGCGAGCTCGGCATGACCTACAGCACGTTCATCAACGGGCTTACCAAGGCGCATATCGACATCGACCGCAAGGTGCTGGCCGACCTCGCCGTGTTCGACAAGGCGGCGTTCACGAAAATTGCGGAGCAGGCCAAAGCCTCTCTGGCCTGATCAATTCCGCGGCAACGAGGGAGGCGTGAAGCGCCTCCCTTTTTTTTCGACTTCGTTCCACGAACACGACACGAAACCGATGGATCCACTCGCCTCGATCGTCTCCACTGCCCGCCTTGAATTTGCGCAGAGCACGGACCCCGCCGCGCTTGAAAATGCCAAGGCAAAATTCCTGGGCAAGACCGGGGCGCTGACGGATCTGCTGAAAGGGCTGGGCAAGTTGTCGGCCGCCGAACGTCCCGCTGCCGGCGCCGCCATCAACGACGCCAAGCGCGAACTTGAAGCAGCACTGGATGTGCGCCGCAACGAACTGGCCGATGCCAAACTGGCCGCGCAACTGGCCGCCGACGCACTCGACATGTCGTTGCCCGGGCGCCATCGCGGCGTCGGTGCATTGCATCCGCTGTCGCGCACCCTCGAACGCGTGGAGACGTTGTTTCGTTCACTCGGCTTCGCCGTGGCCGATGGCCCAGAAATCGAGGATGATTTCCACAACTTCACCGCGCTCAACACGCCGGAGAACCACCCTGCCCGCTCGATGCAGGACACGTTCTACGTCGACGGCGGGATGGTGCTGCGCACGCACACGTCGCCGATCCAGGTGCGCTATATGGAAACACACGCGCCGCCAATCAAGATCATCGCGCCGGGACGCGTGTATCGCGTGGACAGCGATGCCACGCACTCGCCGATGTTCCACCAGGTCGAAGGTCTGTGGATAGACCGGCACGTCACCTTCGCCGACCTGAAGGGCGTGATCACCGAATTCCTGCGCCAGTTCTTCGAGCGCGACGACCTCAAGGTACGTTTTCGCCCGTCGTTCTTCCCGTTCACCGAACCTTCGGCGGAATTCGACATGGCGTTCGGTGACGGCGGCTGGCTGGAGTTAGGCGGCTCGGGCCAGGTGCATCCCAACGTGCTGCGCGCCGTCAACATCGATCCTGCGGAATACCAGGGCTTTGCCTTCGGCATGGGGCCCGACCGGTTGGCGATGTTGCGCTACGGCGTGAACGATATCCGCCTGTTCTACGAGAACGACCTGCGCTTCCTGCGCCAGTTCGCCTGAGGGTATCGCGAGCATGAAATTTTCCGAACTCTGGTTGCGCACGCTGTGCAATCCCGCCATCGACAGCAGCGCGCTGTGCGACAAGCTCACGATGGGCGGGCTCGAGGTGGAAGAAGCGCGCCCGGCCGCGCCGCCGTTTTCCGGGGTCGTCGTCGGACGCATCGCCTCGATTGCGCCGCATCCCGATGCCGAGCGCCTGCGCGTGTGCACCGTGGACGTCGGCGCCGCGGCGCCGTTGCAGATCGTGTGCGGCGCGCCGAATGCGGCGGCCGACATGCTGGCACCGTGTGCGGTGGAAGGCGCCGTGCTGCCCGGCAATTTGACGATCAAGCGCGCCAGGATGCGTGGCGTCGAATCGCAGGGCATGCTGTGTTCGGCCAAGGAACTGGGCATCGATGACGATGCCAGTGGCCTGCTGGCGCTGGATCCGGCGCTGCAGCCGGGAACGCCGCTGCGCGAAGCATTGGCGCTGGACGACACGCTGATCACGCTGAAGATCACGCCCAACCGCGCCGACTGCCTTTCCGTGGCCGGTGTGGCGCGCGACGTGAGTGCGCTCACCGGTACCCCGCTGGCGCTACCCACCGTGGCCGCCACGCCCGTCACGTTCGATGGCGTGCGCGCCGTGCGCATCGACGCGCCGAACGGATGTCCGCGCTTTGTCGCGCGCCTGATCGACGGCATCGATGCCAAGGCAGCCACGCCCGCGTGGATGAAGCAGCGGCTCGAACGCTCGGGCCTGCGTTCGATCTCCCCCGTGGTGGACGTCACCAACTACGTGATGGTGGAAATGGGCCAGCCGCTCCATGCCTACGACGACCGGCTGCTCGACGGCGCGGTGGTGGTGCGCTTTGCGCGCGACGGCGAAACGCTCACGCTGCTCAACGGGCAAGTGCTAGCCCTTGAGGCCGACCTGCTGCTGGTGGCGGATGAGAAGAAGCCGCTCGGCCTCGCCGGCATCATGGGTGGCGAACACTCCGGCATTGCTGACGACACCACGCGCGTGTACCTCGAAGGCGCATTCTGGAATCCTGCCGTCATCCAGGGCAAGATGCGCCGCTTGGGCTTCAACAGTGACGCTGGCTATCGCTTTGAACGCGGCGTCGATTTCAACGGCTGCGCCGACGCCGTGGAACGCGCCACCCAGTTGATCATCGAAATCTGCGGCGGACGCGCGGGCGCACTGACCGATGTCACCAGTCGTGACGACCTGCCCGAACGCAACGCGGTGCGGGTGCACGGCGCGCGCATCGCACGCATTCTCGGCGTGACCATTCCCGCCGAAGTCACCGCCCGCGCGTTCACGCTGCTGGGCCTGCCGCACCTGCGCAGCGGCGACGACTTCCTGGTCACGCCACCATCGCGTCGCTTCGACCTCGCGATCGAGGAGGATTTCATCGAGGAGACGGCGCGCATCTTCGGCTACGACAACATTCCCGCGGCGCCGTCGGCGCACGTTCAGCACATGCTGCCCGATCCGGAAGGCCACCGTTCGCGCCACCAGATCAAGCATGCGTTGGTGAATCTCGGCTGGCAGGAAATCATCACGTTCGGCTTCGTGTCGTCGCAGACGGAAGCTGCGCTGGATCCTTCGGCAAAGCCGGTGCACGTGCAGAACCCGATCGCCGCCCATCTCGACGTGATGCGCACCACGCTGCTGCCGGGCCTCATCGAGACGCTGCGCACCAACGTCAATCGCAAGGCGCCGCGTGCGCGCCTCTTTGAGCTTGGCCGTACGTTCCAGCGCGACGGCGCCGGGTTTGCGCAGCCCATGCGCCTCGGCGGCCTCGCCTATGGCCCGGCACTGCCGGAGCAATGGGGGGTGCCCACCCGCGATGTCGACATCTACGACATCAAGGGGGATCTCGAGGCGCTGGCGGCCCCGGCCGCGCTCACCACCCGCGCGGCGTCGCATCCGGCGCTGCACCCCGGCCGTTCCGCGCGGATCATGCTGGACGGCATGGACGCCGGCTGGATGGGCGAGTTGCACCCCAAACTGGTGGCGCACTTTGACCTGCCCCGGCCCCCCGTAGTCTTCGAACTGGACGTGGCGCCGCTGCTGGCCCGCGACATGCCGGTGGGTAAGGCCGTTTCCCGCCAGCCGCTGGTCCGCCGGGACCTGGCACTGGTAGTGGCCGAGTCGCTTCCGGTGCAGACGCTGCTGGATGCGCTGCGCGCCGCCAGCCCGGCGCATGTCATTGCGGTTGAGCTCTTCGACGTCTACCATGGTGCCGGGCTGACGGAAGGCAGAAAAAGCCTTGCGATTCTAGTGCTTATGCAGGATACTTCCCGCACTTTGACGGACGCCGACATCGATGCCACGGAAGGCCAATTGCTGGCCGTGGCCCATGAACAATTCGGCGCGACGCTACGCCAGTAGAGCCAGTGATGACCCTTACCAAAGCAGAACTCGCCGACCTGCTCTTTGAGCAGCTTGGACTTAACAAGCGCGAAGCCAAGGATATGGTCGAGCGATTTTTCGAGGAAGTGCGCATTGCACTCGAAGCGGGGGAAGCCGTGAAACTTTCGGGCTTCGGCAACTTCCAGTTGCGCGAGAAGCCGCAGCGTCCCGGCCGCAATCCCAAGACCGGTGAAGAAATTCCGATCACGGCGCGCCGCGTCGTGACATTTCATGCCAGCCAGAAATTGAAGGTCATGGTCGAAGCCGCGAACCATGCCGGATCCCAGCCGAGCTAACTCCGATCTTCCGCCGATTCCCGCCAAGCGTTATTTCACGATTGGCGAAGTCAGCGACCTGTGCGCGGTCAAGCCGCACGTGCTGCGGTATTGGGAGCAGGAATTCGCGCAGTTGAAGCCCGTCAAACGGCGCGGCAATCGGCGTTACTACCAGCATCACGAAGTCCTGCTGATCCGCCGCATCCGCGACTTGCTGTACGAGCAGGGCTTCACGATCAACGGCGCCCGGCATCGACTCGAATCCGAAGTGGCCGAGCCGCGTGCCGCCGCCCGCGCCGCCACCAGCAGCGCCACCGTGGTCACCGTGGCGCCGGAGAATACCTTGGAGCCTGCCGAGATTCGGCAGGAACTGGAAGAAATCCGGCAACTGTTGGGCTCGTCCTGAACCCCCGGCGAAGGTATAATTCGAAGTTCGGTCGGGGCGTAGCGCAGCCTGGTAGCGCACCTGCATGGGGTGCAGGGGGTCGGAAGTTCGAATCTTCTCGCCCCGACCACTTGAGCCTGTTGGGGCCGGTTTCTCGAGATGCGGGATCCGGCCTTTTTTGCGAGCCTTCGGACGCCAACGGCCGCATAGACATGTCGATGGCACCGTTATTGCTTTGGTCCACAGGACATGCGTTTATTTTCCAGGGGGAAACCCATGATCGCCCCAGCCCGTAGCAACGCAGCTGCCTCCGGCGTCGTATCGGAGTTGGCGTTTGCCCGCGCGCAACGCAACACGGTCCTGATCGTCGACGACCTGTTTTCCAGCCGCCTGCTGCTGGCCGAGATCGTGCGCCAGATCGACGGCAAGCTGAACCTCGAACTCTTCGACACGCCGTCGCGCGCGCTGGAATTTGCCCGCAACAATCGCGTCGACATTGTCCTTACTGACTACAAGTTGCCCGAGTTCGACGGTATCGAACTCGTCAAGCAGATCCGCGCGCTGCCGCATTGCGTGGACGTGCCCATCGTAGTGATCACCGTGGTCGACGACCGCAAGATCCGCTACGACGCGCTGGAAGCCGGCGCCACCGATTTCCTGATCAAGCCACTGGACGAGCACGAGACCCGCGCCCGCTGCGCCAACCTGCTCGAACTGCGCCGCCACAAGATCGTGCTATCCGACCAGGCGCGCGTGCTGCAATACCAGGTCGACAAGTCGGTGGCCGAGATCCACGAACGTGAACTGGAAACGCTGTCCAAGCTGGCCAAGGCCGGTGAATTCCGCGACCAGACCACCGGCAATCACCTGATGCGGATGGCCAAGTATTCGGCGCTGATCGGCGCGCACCTCGGCTTGGGCGCGGAGACCGTGCACGTGCTGGAAGTGGCCGCACCCATGCACGATATCGGCAAGATCGGCATCCCCGATTCGGTGCTGCTGAAGGAAGGCCCGTTGACGCGCGCCGAAATCGACGTGATGAAGAATCACCCGCGCATCGGCTACGACATTCTGAAGGGCAGCCCCTCAAAGTACCTGTCGATGGGCGCCATCATTGCGCTGGGCCATCACGAGAAGTTCGACGGTTCCGGCTATCCCAATGGCCTGCACGGCGAAGACATTCCGCTGGTTGCGCGAGTGGTGGCGGTGGCCGACGTGTTCGATGCGCTCGTCAGCGAGCGGCCCTACAAGCATGCGTGGGAAATGGAGGAGTCCATCGACTTCGTCAAGGGTCAGCGCGGCAAGCATTTCGACCCCACGTGCGTCGACGCCTTCCTGGCCGACAAGACCAAGATCGCCGCCATCGTCGAGGAATTCGGCGACTGACGGGGTGCATTCAGCAGGGCCTTGATGCAGCACGAGGCCAGGATTGAAAGTATTGCCCGCGTGTGGCGATTCTTTTGATCCTGGCCCTTTGCCGGGGGATTACCCTTGACCGCTAACGGCCCAACGATTGGGGTGGCGTTCAGCTGGTGAGTTTATCTGGTCTTCTCTTTCAGGCAAGGCCGCGCATATGTGCGGCCGTGCCGTTTATGCGATTGCTAGAAGTTGATTGTCCACTCCACTGCCGAAGCCGGGGTAAACGGCGTCATCGTTGATTGCCCGCAAAGCTCGACTTCGACGCGGCAATCGTAAGTTGTAAAGTCCGAGGGCAGCCGGTGGAATGTGAAGAAGTCGCGATACATCCCGCGTGACGGCGTGAAGACCACGCTTCGTCCATAGGTTGATGTATTCGGATCCCCGACGAACGCCGATACTGGAATTTCCCCGCGGATCGGACTGCCCACCGTATACCGATGTGACGTGTACCTGATATCCAGGAATTGCTTGCCGAGATCGGTGAGGAAGGCTAACTGCGCATGGTTAGCCGCATCTAACTGGGCCATTTGGGCGAGCGGGGCTGCGCCTTCTTTGAAGGCGACAGAAATTCCGTAGATCGAATCTGGTGCTGCATATGCCTGATACGGAAGTGCATGGAAGGAGTGGTCGGCGAAGTCGTACGCCTTGTCGGTGACGTTTGTGAAGGCGAAGTAGTTGGGTTCGGAGATGTCTTTGGTGGCTACTGCGACGGCGTCGGGTTCTTCACCTAGCTTGCCTTGGAAGACTACCTGCAGGTAGACGTCGGTGGCATTGATGGGAATGGTGTTGGGGAAAGTGAATGTTAGCTCGCGCTCTTCGAGAGTCGCCAACATCGCCAAGGTCAAGGGATTTGAAACAAAAGCTTCCTCCTCAGGGCTTCGGCATGATAGGCCAGCAAATGCGGGCCCTCCTGGATCCCCGGATAAATCATCGCGATAACAGTTGTTGCGGTGAAATTTGACGACGGCGCGAATTGTGCCGGCGCTCATATCTTCAATGGGTGTTGCATTTTTGACCTTTAGTTTGATTTTGGTGAACCCACATCCGTCCTTGCACCGTTGCGCGTGATGATCAATCAATGCATAGACACCATCGGCGGGAAGCGCAATTTCCATCTTGCCTCGAAAGAAATAGTTGATGAGTCCGGCCGAATATTCGACGGCCTTCGGAATTAAGAATGGGTATACGGCGTCAAAATTTAGAGCGTTGAGCGCGAATATTTTGCTGACAATTACCGATCCATTTTGGGTGTTGAATGATATCGGCGCCCTGTTCAAGTCCTCGTCAAAGACCGAGGCAGTTGATGCACGCCGGTTTGACATTGCGACACCAGAAAGCGGATCTCTCCACTGATTTGCGTAAAACGTCATTTCGCAATTCAGGATACCGGTGCCCTCGCAAAACATCGCGATACTTTCTGGCACTGCGTCCGGAGCAAATGCATCAATCGGATTGTAAACTTGGAAGCCGCTCGGAACCGGGAGCGCGAAATCGGGATAGGGCTGCGCAACCCCGTTGACATCAGCGACGAAATTCGTCCCGTGACTAACAAAATTTTGGTTGGTAAATTTTGCGAGTCCATGCTCGCCTCCAGTCCAGAAGGCACGTGGAGTTGTAAATTTCACTGCATATTCGGGATACACCACCGTTAATTTATTCGCCAAAATTTGCGCAATTTATCGTTGACCAACTAGCGACCTCGAATATTTTTCAAAGCGGCTTGGATGTCTCAGTTGCCCAAACGATAATAGGCCAAACATACCGCCTAACCAATCTGCGTGAGAATCATTCCGTGTGTGCTGGGGTTGTGCCATGTCCTGAACGTGGTGTATGACCTGACCCAATGATTGAAACAACAACGCCCATTGGTCATTGC
>JANMCS010000291.1:0-1219 GCA_031361405.1 Betaproteobacteria bacterium | reverse complement strand
GCCTTGCAAGGGCTGTACGAATGGCTGGTGGGCCGCTCCGATGCCGGCCTCATCGAAGCCCACATGCGCGAGCAGGATGGCTTCGAGAAGTGCGACAAGGTGCATTTCGATGCGCTGCTGCATGGCTGCATTCGTGAAGCCGCCGAACTCGACGCCGCGCTGGCGGTGTACCTTGATCGCAAGATCACCGAGCTGTCGCCGATCGAGCATGGCGCGCTGATGATCGGGGCCTACGAGCTCAAGCATTGCATCGATATCCCGTACCGGGTGGCGATCAACGAAGCGGTGGAGCTCACCAAGAGTTTTGGCGGCACCGACGGGCACAAGTATGTGAACGGCGTGCTCGACAAGGCCGCCCGCAACCTGCGCCCGGTCGAGGTGGACGCGCCGCGCCGTTGAGTGCGCGCCCCGCCCGCCAGGATGTGACGACGTGAAGCTCGCCAGCCGCCTGCAATCGATCGATCCGTTCTACGTTCTGGAGTGTGCCAAGGCGGCGGCCGAGATCGCCGCCAGCCCGGCCTGTGATCCCGCGCGCGGCGGCGAGCCGATGATCTACCTCAACATCGGCGAGCCGGATTTCACCGCGCCGCCGTTGGTGGTGCAGGCTGCTGAACAGGCGCTGCGCGCAGGTCGCACGCAGTACACCAATGCACTCGGCATCGCCCCTTTGCGCGAGCGCATCAGCGCCTGGTATGCCAGCCGCTTTGGCCTGGCCGTCGATCCGCGTCGCATCGTGGTCACCGCCGGTGCCTCGGCGGCTTTGCAGTTGATCACCAGCGCCTTGTTCGAAGCCGGCGATGAGGTGCTGCTGCCCGACCCTTCCTATCCCTGCAATCGCCATTTCGTGGCCGCCACCGGCGCCACGCCGGTGTTGGTGGCCACCGGCGCGGCGCAGCGCTTTCAGCTTGATGCCGAGCACGTCACGAGCCACTGGAATGAGCGTACACGCGGCGTGCTGCTGGCGTCGCCGTCCAACCCCACCGGCACCTCGATCGCGCCCGATGTGCTGCGCGACATCGTCGAGGCGGTGCGTGAACGCGGTGGCGTGACGCTCGTCGACGAGATCTACCTGGGCCTGTCGTACGACGCGGCATTCGGCCATTCGGCGCTCGCGCTCGGCGAAGACGTGATTTCGATCAACAGCTTCTCCAAGTACTTCAACATGACCGGCTGGCGGCTCGGCTGGCTGGTGCTGCCGCCGGCGCTGGTGCCTTCGGTG
>JANMCS010000241.1:0-4227 GCA_031361405.1 Betaproteobacteria bacterium | reverse complement strand
GACGGGAGGCATGCTGCCGCCCGGATTCAAGCTGCCGTTCTAGGCCACGCGGTTGGTCAACGAACGCCCGTCGGCGCCGCACGAGCCACTGTCCAGCCTGGACACCCTGGCCAAGGCGCTGCGCTGCCTGCCCGGCGTGGGTCCCAAGGCGGCGCAGCGGATGGCGCTGCACCTGATGCAGCACGATCGCGATGGCGCGCGGGCGCTGGCCGGCGCGCTGGTGCAGGCGGCCAACGTCATCCGCCATTGCGAACGCTGCAACACCTTCACCGAGGAAACCCTCTGCGCGCTCTGTCGGTCGGGCAAGCGCGACCAGTCGTTGCTGTGCGTCGTCGAGACGCCCGCCGACCTGTTGATGGTCGAGCACACGCAATCGTATGCCGGGCTCTACTTCGTGCTGATGGGGCGCCTGTCGCCACTCGACGGCATCGGTCCCAAGGAAATCCGCCTCGACCGGTTGCTGAAGCGCGCGCAGGACGGCGTGGTGCGCGAAGTGATCCTGGCCACCAACTTCACCAACGAGGGCGAGGCCACGGCCCACTATGTCGGGGAGCTGCTCAAGGCGCGCGGGCTCGCCGTCACGCGGCTGGCGCGCGGCGTGCCCGTGGGCGGCGAACTCGAGTACGTCGACGCCGGGACGCTGGCGCAGGCGCTGCGTGAGCGTCGGCAACTGGACGCCTGAGCGCGCTTGGCGGCGTCAATCCGGGTGGACAAAATGCGGCGCCGCACAATGACTGCGCGCGCCGCGTCGCTATAATCCTTTGCGATGTCGACGCCGGAATTTCGGCGCAATGTTCATGTTCATAGGGTGAACGCGACCGACAAGAGCGCGGCGCACCCAGTTCCCAGGGCCCTAGCAATTCTGCCGGCCCGGCACATTCGGAGGACGCATGTCACACGAACCCGCTAGCAAGGCCACTCCCGCTGCACGCCGCAAGTTCCTCACTGCCGCCACCAGCGTGGTTGCAGGCGGTGCCACGCTCGGCTTCCCGATGATTGCCAAGGCACAGGGTCCGATCACGATGCGCTGGCAAAGCACATGGCCGGCCAAGGATATCTTTCACGAATTCGCGCTCGACTACGCCAAGAAGGTCAACGACATGACGGGCGGCGATCTCAAGATCGACGTGCTGCCTGCGGGTGCCGTGGTGCCGGCCTTTGGCCTCCTCGAGGCGGTATCCAAAGGCACACTCGATGGCGGGCACGGCGTGCTGGTCTATCACTACGGCAAGCAGAATGCGTTGGCGCTGTGGGGTTCCGGTCCCGCCTTCGGCATGGATGCCAACATGCTGATGTCGTGGCACAAGTACGGCGGCGGCAAGCAATTGCTCGACAAGCTCTATGCGTCGATCAACGCCAACGTGGTGTCGTTTCCGTATGGGCCGATGCCCACGCAGCCGCTGGGCTGGTTCAAGAAACCGATCACCAAGGCCGATGATTTCAAGGGCCTCAAGTACCGCACGGTCGGCATTTCCATTGACGTGTTCACCGCGATGGGCGCCGCCGTCAACGCGTTGCCGGGCGGTGAAATCGTGCCCGCGATGGATCGCGGGCTGCTCGATGCCGCGGAATTCAACAACGCGTCCTCCGATCGCGTGCTGGGCTTCCCGGACGTGGCCAAGGTATGCATGCTGCAGAGCTATCACCAGAACGCCGAGCAGTTCGAGATCATGTTCAACAAGACGAAGTACGACGCGCTGCCCGAGAAGATCAAGTCCATCGTCGCCAACGCGGTGGATGCGGCTTCCGCCGACATGTCATGGAAGGCAATCGACCGGTATTCAAAGGACTACGGCGAAATGCAGGCGACGCAGAACGTCAAGTTCTACAAGACGCCCGATGCGCTGTTGCAGAAACAGCTTGAGGCCTACGACGTCGTGGCCGCCAAGAAGGCCGGTGAGAACCCGCTGTTCAAGGAAATCATCGACTCCCAAAAGGCGTTTGCCGCGCGCACGGTGAAATGGGAACTCGACACGGTGGTCAATCGCCGCATGGCGTACAACCACTACTTCGCGCCCAAGAAAGCCTGACGCAAGTCTTTGTCGAGGCCGGATGTCCGGTAGCCGTCCCGCTACCGGATGTCCGGGTTTGATTCGCACTCGATACACCTTCACGGCATCCCTCTGAATTCACAACGCATGTTGTTTGCGGTCGACCGCGTCAGCACCTGGGCCGGCAAGGCGTTCGCCTGGCTGATCGTCGCGCTGATGCTGCTTGTCTGCGTGGAGGTGTTCAAGCGCTACATCCTGAACGCGCCTTCCGCGTGGATCTACGACGTCAACAACATGTTCTACGGTTCGCTCTTCATGATGTGCGGCGCCTATACGCTCGCGCAGAACGGACACGTGCGCGGCGATTTTCTCTATGGGTCGTTTCGTCCGCGTGTCCAGGCCGGGCTGGATCTCGCGCTGTACATCCTCTTCTTTCTCCCGGGCATCGCTGCACTGGTCTACGCGGGTTATGACTATGCCTCCATTTCGTGGCACATCAACGAGCACTCCAACGTCACCTCGGAGGGCCCGCCGGTCTACCAGTTCAAGGCCATCATTCCCGTCGCCGGGTCGTTGGTTCTGCTGCAGGGATTCGCGGAGATCGCCCGCTGCGTGATCTGCCTGCGCACCGGCGTGTGGCCGGAGCGCCTCAAGGATGCCGAGGAAATCGACGTGGTGGAACAGCAGCTGGCGGACAGCACGTACGTGGACGAGGAATCACGCAAACGCGCCATCGAACATGTGCACGAAATCGACGAAGCGGCGCGCAGGCGCGGCACTGAAGTGGATGTGAAACTATGAGCGACCCGGCACTCGGACTCCTGATGCTGACGCTCATCGTGGTCGTCATCATGATGGGCTTTCCCACGGCGTTCACGTTGATGGGCCTAGGCATGATGTTCGGCTTCGCGGCGTTCTACGACCCGACGCAATCGTGGACGGATAACCGCATCTTCGACCTGATGGTGCAGCGCGCCTTTGGCGCGATGAACAACGAATCGTTGATATCGATACCACTGTTCGTGCTGATGGGCTACGTGATGGAACGTGGCGCGCTCGTGGACAAAATGTTCTTCAGCATCCAGCTTGCGTTTCGCAATTTCCCGGCGTCGCTGGCCGTCGCCACGTTGATCGTGTGCACGTTCTGGGGCATCGCCAGCGGTCTGGTCGGCGCGGTGGTGGTCCTGATGGGCGTCATCGCGTTGAATCCAATGCTCAAGGCCGGCTATGACGTCAAGCTCGCCACAGGCGTGATCACGGCGGGCGGCACACTGGGCATCCTGATCCCGCCGTCGGTGATGATCATCGTTTATGCGGCAGTGGCCGGACAGTCGGTGGTCAAGCTGTACGCCGCCGCGATGTTTCCCGGATTCTTCCTGGCCTTCCTGTACCTCGTCTATGTAATTGGCTGGGCGTTGATCAATCCCAAGATCGCGCCGAAGTCCAACGCGACGATCCCGGTACCGGATTGGGTGCCGAAGCTCCAGGCCGCCTATTCACGCAACATGCCGCTGGCTCTGCTTCGGGCGCTGGTCCAGCCAGGCAAGGCGGCCGCCATCGACAAGGACGGCAAGCCGTTCGGGTATGGCGGCGTGGTCAGGAGCGCAGTCATCGCGTCGTTTCCGCTGCTGTTGAGCGCGGTCATGCTGGGCGGCATCTGGTGGTACGTGGTCATTCATCCGCAGGACGATGCCATCGCGGGCGCGCCAGTGGCGCTGGGTACGGGGGGCACGGCCAAGTCCGCCGTCGCGGGTCCGGAAAAGCTGGAGCCGCTGGGCGCGGCCCCTTCTGCGGAGGAGGACAAGCCCGAGGAGCTGGGGGCTGGCGGCAACGCAGCGGAAGCCCCGAACACCGGCGCCCCCGAAGTACTGCAGGAAATGAGCAGTCTCGATGCCGTGCGACCGGCCCAGGGCGCATCCGCGGCCAGCGGACCCGATCCCGCATTCTTCAACTGGTTCTGGGGCATCGTGGCGGTCACGGCATTGGTGATGGCATGGTATTACCGCAAAATGGGCGCCGAGCAGTTCGCGCTCCTCGGCCTCTTGGTGCCGTCGGTGATGCCGCTGGGGCTGCTGACGCTGGTGGTGCTGGCGGTGATCCTGTTTGGCATCACCACCGCCACCGAGTCGGCGGCGATCGGCGCAGCCGGTGCTTTCATCCTCGGCTTTGCGGCCAAGACCCTCGACTGGACACGTATCAAGCAATCGGTGTTTCTTACCGCGAAGACCACCGCCAT
>JANMCS010000218.1:0-1278 GCA_031361405.1 Betaproteobacteria bacterium | reverse complement strand
CGCTGCAGCCGTTGCATGAAGGCGGCCATGCCGTTGGGATCGAAGCCCGCGGACACCAGTCGCGAAAAGCCGATGCGGTCGGCCTCGTATTCGTGCTCGCGCGTGAAGTTGAGCTGGTTCTGGGCCACCAGCGCCTGCGTGCCCGCGATGGCGGCCGACACACCCTGACCGCCGTTGGCGCCACCGGCGCGCGAGGCGAGGATGGCCAACGCGAGGCCTGCCAGCGACAGCAGCATCGAGTCCTTCTGCGCCGACACCATCCGCGACATGTGCCGCTGCGTGACATGCGAGATCTCATGGGCCATCACGCTCGCCAGCTCCGACTCGTTTTGCGCAAGCAGGATGAGTCCGGTGTGAATGCCGATGAAACCGCCCGGCAGCGCGAAGGCGTTGATCTGCGCATCGGGAACCGCGAAGAATTCGAAATCCTGCCGGGTGTCGTTGGCACGGTTGACCAGCCGGTAGCCGAGGTCATTCAAGTAGTCGTTGACCTCGGGGTCGTTGAGGTAGGCGCCGGCGGCACGGATCTGGCGCATCACCTGTTCGCCCACCTTGCGCTCCTGCGCCGGCGTAAGCGCGACCTGGGACGCATCGCCCAGGTCGGGCAGCGACACCTCCGCGGGCAGCGGCGTTGATGTCGGTGCGGCGGGCAGCGGAGGCGGCAGCGTTGCCGCCGGCAGTGGCGCATACACGTTGGCAGTGGGCGCCTGCGCGGTCGGTAGCGGCACCTGCGCCTGCGTAAGCGGCGACACGGCAAGCGCGACACTGATCGTCAGCGCGACGACGCGACGTCCGCGGCGCGCTGACGAATTCGAGGCGGAATAGGCGTTCAAGCGACGGATGGGATGGGGTCGTGGGTGCACATCACAGATGCTAAGATGGTCGCCGCTCGATCAAGTTCAACGGAGACCCCGCCGTGGCGCGCGCCCCAACGTCCAAAAAACCGGCAGGCGCGGTGCCTGCAACCGCAAACCTGGCTGCTTTGCCGCGCCTTGCTCGAGGGGCGGCGACCGGTACGGGGCATTTTACCCACTTCGACGGGGCCGGTCAGGCGCACATGGTCGACGTGGGCGACAAGAATGTAACCAAACGTCTCGCCCGCGCAGCAGGCCGCATCGTGATGCTCCCGGCAACGCTCGCGCTGATTCGCGCGGGCGACAGCAAGAAGGGCGATGTGCTGGGCGTCGCGCGGATTGCGGCCATCCAGGCCGCGAAGCGTACGGCCGATCTGATTCCGCTGTGTCATCCGCTGCCGCTGACACGGGTCGCCGTCGATTT
>JANMCS010000170.1:0-8578 GCA_031361405.1 Betaproteobacteria bacterium | reverse complement strand
TCAATGCCATTCGATGACACGCGTACGCGGTCGCCGATGCGCAAGCCGGGCGCAGCCGTTTGCTGGACCGTGGCATAGCTGCCGTCGCTGTAGCGCACGCCGATCACCCAGACCGTGGTCTGGTCGCGATTGGCCACTTCGTTGCCGAGGAAGCCGCCACCGACGGCGCCCACGATCGTGGCCACCGTGCGTCCGTTGCCGCCGCCGATGAGGCTGCCCAGGCCGCCGCCAATCAGCGCGCCGCCGATGGCGCCGGCGGCGTTGTTCATGTTCTGCACCTGGTGCTGCTGGATTGACTCGACGGTGCCGACGCGGCTGCCTTCCGAGTTGGTGACCTGGTACGCGGGTGGCGTGTTGCAGCCTGCCAGCGTGAGCGCGGCCGCTGCCGCGACGATTGCGCCAAGGCGGCGCAGGGTTTCACTGATCATCATGCAGGGACTCTCCGGGAAAAATTGTTACGCGCGATCACTCGGGGATCGCATTCAGCAGGAACATGGCGGCAAGCAGGCCGGATGGACGTCCAAGCTTGCCCAGCCATGCCGCGAAAATGGTTTCGATATCACCGCCGACATAGACCTGCGTCAGCGCGCGGTTGACCTCGAGCCGCAGCGCCGAGTCGTTGCGCGGCATCGCCATCGCATAAGGTTCGAACGACAGCTCTTCCGTCAGCAACGCAATCCTGGCCGGATCCTTGGCCTGGCTGGCGAGACCGATCAGCTTGATCTTGTCGCCGGCGTACGCATCGACGCTGCCTGCCTCGAGCATGGCAATGCCGGTGTTGGCGTCGGTGATCGGTACGACGGTGGCATTGACCAGGCGCCGCTTCAACGTCTCGTTGAGGCGGATTTCGGTGGTCGTGCCCTGCTGCACGGCAATTCTCTTGCCGCTCATGTCGGTGATCTTGTTGATGGTGGAGTCGGTCTTGACGATGAAGCCGCCGCCGTCGATGAAGATGAGGTTCGAGAAGTCGACGCTGGCAAGGCGTGCCTGCGTTTGCGTGGTGTTGGCGCACTCGAGGTCGGCGCGACCGGACGCGACCATCTGCAGCCGCTCGGAGACGGTGCCCACCATCCAGTTGACCTTGAGGTTGGGTTCGCCGACGGCGCGCCCGATCTGGGCGATCACGCGATTGCAGAGGTCGATCGAATAGCCGGCCGGCTGGTTGTTGGGGCCGACGAAGGAAAAGGGCAGCGAGTCGCCGGAGAAAGCGACGTTGATGGCCTTGGCGGCCTTGATCTTGCCGAGCGTGCCCGCGGGCGTTTGTGCCACGGCAGCACCGGCAATCAGGCCGGCTGCGATGAACAAGGCGAGGTATAGGTTTTTCACGTTGGAGCCACTCCGTAGCCGTGCGTTGGATGAGGGGACCGGGACCGCGGATTCGCAGCACCCATCGACGGGAGGCCGTCGCAGCACGATGGTGACGATTCAGACCGTGCTCGCGTGGATCGGTTCCGGGCCGAAATTCTACACCAGAGGGGCTGCGGCGGCGGCGCCCGCAACGCGCTGCAGTGCCGAAGCGGCAGCAGGCGCGTGATAAACTCCACGTCGATTCGACATGGCTCAAAGTCACACGTTTCCGTGCCCACTACGTCCCCTCGCGCCATTCGCTTGATCACGCCGCCGAACGCCACCCCATGAATTCCGCGGCCCTGGCAGTCTCCGACGCCGCCGATGGCCGCGTGCTGCTGGCGTTGTCCGGTCGCCTCGATGCGCAGACCATTCCCATCGTGTGGCGCGAGGCGTTGCGCGCGTTGACCGCGGCAGGCACGCGCGGCGTGGTGGTGGACGCGGCGCGGGTTGACTATTGTGACGGCGCCGGGGTGGCCTTGTTGGTCGACCTGCTGCGCCATCCGCGCGCAATACCTATCGAGGTTACCAACCTCAAGCCCGCGTTCGGCGACCTGTTGCGCCTGTACGATCCAACGGCGCTCAGCCGCGATCTCGACCCGCCGCCCCCGCGCCGCCCCGCGGTCGAGGAAATCGGCCGCAACGCCGCCGGCATGTTGCGCGACATGCGCGACCAGGTCGCATTCATCGGCCAGGTGGTGGCCGCACTTGCCTACGCCGTGCGCCATCCGTCGACGGTGCGCTGGCGCGACGTGGCACTGGTCTGCGAGCGGGTGGGCGCCGACGCGTTGCCCATCGTCACGCTGATCTCGTTCCTGCTGGGCGTGATCCTCGCGTTCCAGTCCGCGGTGCCGATGAAGAAATTCGGCGCGGAGATCTTCGTGGCCGACTTGATCGGGCTGTCGATGCTGCGCGAGCTGGGACCGCTGATGACGGCGATCCTGCTGGCCGGGCGGTCCGGCGCGGCGTTTGCAGCGGAAATCGGCACGATGCGCGTCAACCAGGAAATCGACGCGCTGACCACGATGGGGCTTGACCCGGTGCGCTTCCTCGTCACCACCCGCATCCTCGCGGCGGTGCTGATGACGCCGCTGCTGACCATCTTCTCGATGCTGGTCGGGCTTCTGGGCGGCGCCTTCACGATGCTGTCGTTCTCGATTCCATTTGTCACCTTCGTGAAGGAGGTCGACGGCATCGTCGGCCTGCCGGACTTCATGGCCGGCTTCGTCAAGTCCTTCGTGTTTGCGATCCTGATCGCGGGCATCGGCTGCCTGCGCGGCCTGCAGACCAGCGCGGGCGCGTCCGCCGTGGGCGATGCCGCCACGCGCGCCGTCGTGTCCGGCATCGTGCTGATCGTGGTCGTCGACGGCATCTTCGCGTTCATGTACTTCCTGCTCGACATCTGACATGGCGGGCGACGTCATCATCCAGGTGGAGGACCTCACGGCCGGCTATGACGACCGGACGATCCTCGAGCATGTGTCATTTGAGGTGCGCCGCGGCGAAGTCTTCGTGATCCTGGGCGGCTCCGGTTGCGGCAAGAGCACGTTGCTGAAGCAGATGATCGGGCTTTATGCGCCGGTGGCGGGCCGCGTGCTGATCGAGGGCGACGACATCGTCGCCGCCGATGGCGATCGGCGCGAGGCCATCCTGCGCAAGTTCGGCGTGATGTACCAGTCGGGCGCGCTCTTCGGCTCGATGACGCTGCTTGAAAACGTGGCGTTGCCGCTCGAGGCCTTCACGACGCTCGATCGCGAGCAGATCGAGCTCGTCAGCCGGATGAAACTCTCCTTGGTGGGCCTCGAGCAATTCACCAGTCACCTGCCGGCGGAAATTTCAGGTGGCATGCAGAAGCGCGCGGCCATCGCGCGGGCCATGGCGCTCGACCCCGGAATCCTGTTTCTCGACGAGCCCTCGGCCGGTCTCGATCCCATCACGTCGGCGGAACTGGACGCGCTGGTCCGGCGCCTGTCGGACAGCCTCAATGTGACCTTCGTCATCGTCACCCACGAACTTGCGAGCATCTATGCGATCGCCGACCGTATCATCATGCTCGACAAGCGTACCAAGGGCATCATTGCCGAGGGCGATCCCCGCCAACTGCGAGACGAGTCCACCGACCCCTATGTCCGACAATTCTTCCATCGCGAAGCCGAACTTGTCGCGGCCTGACCGCGCGTTGTTGCCATGAGCCAGAAGGCCAACTATTTCAAGCTGGGCCTGTTCGTGATCGGATCGATCGCGGCGCTGGTCGTCGTGCTTGCCATCATCGGCACCGGTCGTTTCTTCGAGCGGCGGGTGACGATCGAGACCTATTTCAAGGAGTCGGTGCAGGGCCTCGACATAGGGTCGAAGCTGAAGCTGCGTGGCGTGACGATCGGCGAGGTCACCAAGATCAGCTTCACCTATGTGTATTACCAGCTCGACCTGCCCATCACCCAACGCCACCGCTACGTGCTGGTCGAGGCGCAGATGCAGCCGCGGCTGGTCGGCGGTCGCGCCGCGGCCGGCGACATGACCAATCCCATCAATGCCGGGATGGAAGTTGAAAAGGGCCTCCGCCTGCGCCTGGCGCCGCAGGGCATCACCGGCACCAGCTATCTCGAAATGGATTACCTCGAGCCGCCGCCGGCGATACTGCCGATCACGTGGACGCCCAACAACGTCTACATCCCCAGCGCACCGTCCACGGTGCTGGCGTTCGTCAATGCCGCGCAGGAAATCCTCAACCGACTGCAGAGCATCGACATCGAAGGTACGGTGGCCAATGTCAACAAGCTGCTGTCCAACCTGAACGACAAGGTAGGTTCGGTCGACGCCAAGGGACTGATCGAGCGCACCAACAAGACACTCGCCAAGGTCGACCAGACGCTCGATGCCGCGCAGGTGAAGAAGGTCAGCGCCGAAGCCACGGCGCTGCTGGCGGAATTGCGTGCATCCAACGCCGAACTGGCCAAGACGCTGGGCAACCCGGCATGGCAGAAGATTCCGGTCGAAACATCGGCGGCCGTCACGCGCGTACGTGAACTCGTCTCGGATCCCAAGCTCGCCAAGACCATCGCCGGCCTCGAACGCATCACGGGCCGCCTCGATCGCCTGCTGGGGGGGGCCGAGCCCGATCTCGCGGCCACCGTCGACAACCTGCGCCAGATCACCGAGAACCTGCGTGACCTCACCGAGGACACCAAGCGGTATCCGGCCAACGTGATATTCGGCGGGCCGCCGCCACAGGAGCGCAAGCCATGAGCACTCGTCGGACCTTCGTGCTTGCCACCGGCGCGGCGGCAGCCGTTGCCGCGCTGGCCAGCTGCAGCATTGTCCGGACGTCGCCGGTCAAGGCTACGTTCCTGCTCGAACCGGCGCTGCCGCCGCCGGTGGCCAGGACGCAGCCCGGCGTGGTGCGTGTGGGCACGATCAACGTCGCGGCGCCGTATCGCGGGCGCTCGTTCGTCGTGCGCGAATCCGAGCTCCGGTTCGACGCCGATTACTACTACGAATTCCTGTCGCCACCCGGCTCGATCATCGGCGATGCCACCGCCCGTGCCTTGACGGCGGCGCGCGTGTTCGGCACGGTGCTGCCGCTTGGCATCCCGACCGAGAGCGATTGGCTCCTGGAAGGATTCGTCGGCGCGATCTATGGCGATGCGCGCGTGCCGGCGCAATCGGCGGCAGTGCTGCAGATCACGTATTACCTGTCGCGGACCAGCGTGGGCACCGGCACGCCGTTCTGGAATCGCGCGTACGAGAAGCGCATTGCTTTCGACGGTGGAAGCAGCAGCCGCTACGTGGCGGCGCTCAACACCGCGCTGGCCGAGGTGCTGGCGGAATTGTCGCGCGATCTCGCGGCGGCGACGCTGCCGGCGCTGTAGTCGGGACGCGAATATCGCCGCAGGCGCGGCATTGTCCTCGCGTCGTTCAGAACAGCGGCTGTTGCGCCGCGCGCTCCGGTACCGGGGTGATGCGGCCGGCCGCCGTGCCTTGATCCGCGAGGTCGATCCAGCCGCCGCCAACGGCCTTGTACACGGCGATGAGCTGCGTGTACCGTTCGGCGTTGGTGCGCACCGCCGCGAGTTCTCCGGCGAACAATTCGTTTTCCGCGTACAGCACTTCGAAGAAGCCTGCATAGCCGTAGTTGAAGCGCAGCCGGGTGAGCCGCGCGGTTTCGCGCAGGGCCGCCACGCGCAACGCCTGCGCCGCATTCTCCTCGCGCTTCTTCATCGTGCCCACCAGTGCATCGTTGGCTTCACGGAAGGCCACCAGTACCGTCTTCTGGTAATCGCCCAGTGCCTCCTGGGTCTGGGCCTCGGCGGTGCTGACCTGGCCCGCGATCGAACCCGCGGTGAAGAGCGGCCCGGTGACGTTGGCGGCGAGCAACCACACGGCGGCCGGGCCGGTCAGGAAATTGCTGAACGCAGCGCTGACGGATCCGAAATTGGCGGTGAGGTTGAACTGCGGGAAGTACAACGCTTTGGCCGCGCCGATGTCGGCGTTGGCCGCGATCAGGTTCTGCTCGGCCTGCAGGATATCGGGACGCCGTTCCAGCAGCGATGCCGGCAGGGTGCCCGGCAACGCGGGGGAGGCGAGGTCAGCGAGCGGCCGTCCGCGCGGAATCGGGAACGGATTGCGCCCGAGCAGCACGGCGATCAGGTTTTCCTGCGCGGCGATCTGCTGCTCGAGCGCCGGAATGGCGGCCAGCGCCTGCTGGTACGCCGACTGGTTCTGCGCCAGTTCCACCTTCGACACCACGCCGCCCTTGTGGCGCAGTTCGAAGATGCGCTGCGTGTCGGCATAGTTCTTCGCCGTTTGCTGCGCAATCTCGAGCTGCTTGTCGAGCGAGCGCAACGCCACATAGCTGGCGGCGACACCGCATACGACGGACAGCACCACGCCGCGGCGCCCCTGCTCGGTGGCATAGACCCGGGCCTGGGCGGCCTCCGTCTGGCGGCGCACACGGCCAAAGAGGTCGAGTTGCCACTTGGCCCCAAGCACGCCTTGGTAGAGCGAGGAGTACAGCGAGGGGTATCCCGGCGAGTACCGATCGGTGCCCGCGGGCGGCGCGGATGCACCCGCGCCTGTGGCGCGGTTGCGGCTGGCGTCGAGGTTGTAGTCGGCCTGCGGATAGAACTTCGCCCGCGTGGTATCGAGCGTGCCGATGAAGGCATCCACGCGCGCCGCCGCGATCAGGAGGTCGCGATTCTCGCGCAGCGCCGTGTCGATGAGCTCCGTCAATACCGGATCGCCGAACTGCTCCCACCAGCGCGTATTGGCAACATCGGCCGCCTGCGGATAGTCGATGCGCCATGCAGGCGGCGTTTCGAGCACCGGTTTCGTGAAGTCGGGGCCGACGGTGCAACCCGCAAGCACGGCAGCCAGGGCGAACGTCGCGACGCGGCACGCGCTCACTTCGCGTCCACCGGGGTGGCCGTCGGCGGCGTGTTCCTCCGCGCCACCTTCTGCGACAGCGATTCGAGCATGAAGAAGAAGAACGGCGCGAACAGCACGCCGATGACCATCGACGCGAGAATGCCGCCGATCACGCCGGTGCCGATGGCACGCAGGCTGTTGGCACCGGGGCCGCTCGCGATGGCCAGCGGCACGCAGCCCAGGCCGAAGGCCAGCGACGTCATCACGATCGCGCGCAGGCGCTGGCCGGCGGCTTCGATGGCCGCCGCGCGGGCCGCCATGCCGGCGTGCACCTTTTCGATCGCGAATTCGCAGATCAGGATCGCATTCTTGGCGGAGAGCCCGACGAGCGTGACGAGGCCCACCTGGAAGTAGACGTCGTTGTCGAGGCCCACGAGCCACGTGAGCGTCAGCGCACCCAGGATCGCGATGGGCACCGTCAGCACGACCGCAATCGGCAACGTCCATTTTTCGAATTGCGCGGCGAGCAGCAGGAACACCAGGATCAGGCCGAAGATGAACGCGGAACTCGACGTGCTGCCCGAGCTTCGCTCCTGCAGCGCCTGGCCGGCCCACGCGAACGAGAATTCGCCGGGCAGCACTTCGCGCGCCGTCTCCTCCATCGCGTTCAGCGCCTGCCCCGAGCTATAGCCCGGCGCCTGGCTGCCGGTGACCCTGACCGCCGGAAAACCGTTGAAGCGCGTCACGATCTTGGGGGATGCCACGTAGCGCGTGGTCATGATCGCGGACAGCGGCACGTTGGCGCCGCTCCGCGAGCGGACGTAGACCTTGTCGAAATCCGACGGATTCATCCGGTAGTTCGCGTCGGCCTGCAGGATCACCCACCATACGCGGGAAAACTGCGAGAACTGGCCGGCGATCTGCGACCCGAAGAACGTCTGCATCGTCTGGAATGCGTCCGCCACGGTGACGCCCAGCGCCTCGGCGCGGCTGCGATCGAGATCGACGAACAATTGCTGCGTGGCCGCGCGATACGTGGTGGAAATGCCTTGCAGCTCCGGGCGCTGGCGCGCCTTGGCCATGAAGGCCTCGACCGCCACGCCGGTGGCGCGCGCATCGCCGGCGCCGCGGTTCTGGATGTAGAACTCGAAACCGCCGGTGGTGCCGAGGCCGGGAATCGACGGCGGATTGAGCGCGAACATGAAGCCGTCGCGGATCCCCGCAAATTGCGCATTGAGCCGGTTCAGGACCGCGAACGACAGCATCGATGCATCGGACCGTTCGCTGAACGGCTTCAGCGAGGCAAACAGCACCCCCGAATTGTTCTGGATCTGCCCGTCGATCAGGCTGTAGCCCGCCACCGATGCGACGTCCTGCACGGCGGGGTCCGCGTTGGCGATCTTCTGCGCGCGGTCGGTGAGCGCAGACGCGATTTGCAGATTGGCGGTATCCGGCGCGCCGATCGCCACGAAGAAGTAGCCCTGGTCCTCGTCCGGCACGAAGCTCGACGGCACTGCCTTGAACAGCAGCACGATGCCGACCAGGATGCCGATGAACACGATCACCGATACCGGCCACGACTGGATCGCGCGGGCCACCACACCGACGTAGCCTTGGCGGATGCGCTCGAAGCCGTTGTCGAACCAGCGGAAGAAGCCCTTCTTCTCGCCGTGGTGCGCACGGATGATGATCGCGGCCAGCGCGGGCGACAGCGTCAGCGCGACGACGCCCGAGATCACCATCGAGATCGCGATCGTGACCGCAAACTGCTTGTAGAGCACGCCCGTGACGCCGCCGAGGAAGGCCACCGGCAGGAACACCGCGACCAGGACCAGCACGATCGAGATCAGCGCGCCGGCGATCTGTG
>JANMCS010000123.1:0-4279 GCA_031361405.1 Betaproteobacteria bacterium | reverse complement strand
GGTCGCCGCTGACGACGCCGTCGGTGTGGGTGGTGACGAAATACGCAAGGCTGTCGACACCGAAGTGCGCCAGCCATGGCGTGAGGGCCCGATACAACGTGCGCGCATCGATCGCATCGGCAAAGGGCAGCGCCAGCAGGTGGGGGCGCGTACCCGTGCCAGCGACCGTGGCGGCAGCGGCTGGCGGGGTGTCTGACTTGAACGATGGCCGCATGATGAAATCATTTCATAGGCGCGCTCGACGGCAGAAATATAGCGATGAACAAGTTGTATCGCACAAGCATCCGACGAGCGGCAATACCCGTTGCGATGTCGATGCAACGCGTCATTTTTAGACTATGACAACCGGGTGTTCCCGGACCAAACAATTCGCGCAGGAATTCAGTGGATTGCGCGCTGTGCTTGATGCGGTCACTCGCGATGCCCGCCGCATAACACCGCCAGTGCCCCTCAGCGTTTGATGGCGGCGGCGATGCCCTCGACCGTGGCGCCCGGACCGATGCCGCGCTCGGCGAACCAGCCCTTGCGCATTTCGAGCGCATACAGCGCCGGCCCGTTCGAGTAGTGCGAGTCCTCGGTCTGCGGCTTCATGTCATCGATGCTGACGATGCGACCGTCCGCGGCGATGAAGGCGATGGACAGCGGGACGTACGTGTTCTTCATCCAGAACGCCTGCGCTTCGGCACGTTCGAACACGAACAGCATGCCGTGATCCGGCTTCAGACTGAAGCGATGCATGAGTCCCACGGCGCGCTGTTCGGGTGTGCGCGCGACCTCGGCCATGGCCTTGTGCTTGCCGATGGTCAGCGTCGCAATCGGCAGCGATTGTGGGATATCCAGGGCCGCCGCGCCCGTGGGCGCAGCCAGCATGGTGACGAAGAACAACGAGGCAACCATGGCAACAACGCGATTCATGGAGTCCAACCTTTCAACAAGACGCGGGCGCGGCGCTGATACACCATCCACAGGATGAAGCTTGCCACGGTGAAGCCTGCCATGCCCAGCGCCAGCGTGGTCAACGAGCGCGCGAGCAACGGCGCGACGGTGCCGGCGACCAGGCCCGCCAAGGCAAACTGGACGAAGCCCTGTAGCGACGCCGCCATGCCGCGCATCGTGGGAAAGAGGTCGAGCAGCATCAGCGTGACGCTCGGCATCACCAGCGCGGTGCCGAGGCACAGGATGAAGATCGGCGGCACGTTCCAGCGCACATCGGCCGACAGGCCGACGCTGATCGCGAAATTGAGTACGGCGCCGGCCGCCATGAACAGGTAACCCAGGCGAATGGTGGATTGCGGCGAACGCGTGCCCGCCATGCGCCCCGACATCGTGGCGCCCAGCATGATGCCGCCGATCATCGGCACGAACAGCCACGCAAAGCCCCACGTCGACACACCGAGCAATTGCACGAGGAATGCCGGGGCGGCGGCAATGTAGATGAAGAACGCGCAGAAATTGAGCGTGGTGATCATCGACAGCAGCAGGAAATCCGTGCGCAGCAGCACGTTCCGGTAGTTGTGCCACAGCACTTTCGGATGCAGCGCGTGGCGATGGGCCACCGGCAGTGTCTCCGGCAGCCGCGCGACGCAATACGCCAGCACGATGCACACCCAGAGCAGCATGAACCAGAAGATCGCGCGCCAGCCGAGGAGGTTGAGCAGCGCGCCGCCAATGATCGGGGCAATGGCCGGTGCGATGCTGAACAGCAGCGTCACGCGTGACATCAGGCGCTGGGCTTCGGCGCCGTGATAGAGGTCACGGATGATCGCGCGTCCCACCACCATGCCAGTGCCCGCCGACACGCCTTGCAACGCGCGAAACAGCCAGAGGGACTCGATGTTGCCGGCAATGGCGCAGCCCAGCGTGGACAGCGCATAGATCCCGAGGCCGGCGAGCACGACGGGGCGCCGGCCCCACGCATCGGTGAGCGCGCCGTGCCACAGCAACATGAATGCGAATGCGAACAGGTAGACGGACAGCGTCTGTTGCAACGCGATCGCGCCCACGTTGAACTCGGCTTCGATCGTGGGGAATGCGGGCAGATACATGTCGACCGCGAACGGCCCCATCATGGCCAGCGATGCGAGCAGCGCCGCGAAACCCCACGTGGGCCGGCGGACGAGCGCACCCGCGGCCGGTCCCGACAGGTTGATCATCAGCTCGCGCGGGCCGCGAGTGCCGCTTCGATCGCCTGGCGGCTGTACTGGGGCGCGAACAATGTGATGAACGCGTACACATACCCACGCAGGAACACGCCGTGGCGCAATCCGAGGCGCGTGACCGATGGTGCGAACAGGTGGCTGGCGTCGAGCTTGTCGAACGCCGTGTCGCGCGCCGGGTCGTAGGCCATCTGCGCGACAATCCCGATGCCCATGCCGAGCTCGACATAGGTCTTGATCACATCGGCGTCCAACGCGGAGAGCACGACATTGGGTTCGAGATCCTGCGCGGCAAACGCGGCATTCATCGCGGTGCGCCCCGTGAAGCTGCCGTCGTAGGTCACCAGTGGAAATTTGGCGAGCGCCTCGAGAGTCAGCGGCTTGCTCTTGGCCAGCGGATGGTGCTTCGGCACCAGCACCACGCGATTCCATTCGTAGCAGGGCAGCGTGACCAGTTGCGGATAGTCGGCCAGGGCTTCGGTGGCAATGCCCACGTCCACTTCGCCGCGTGCGGTCTGCTCGGCGACCTGCAGCGGGTTGCCCTGATGCAGGATGACGCGCACCTTGGGAAAGCGGTTGGCGAATTCGCGCAGCACCTTGGGCAGCACGTAGCGCGCCTGCGTATGCGTGGTGGCGATGGACAGCGTGCCTGCATCCTCGCCGCGAAACTCTTCGGCGACGCGCTTCAGGTTGTTCACTTCGCGCATCGCGCGGCGCGCGGTGGCCACGACGATTTCCCCGGCGGGTGTAAGCGACGCCAGGCGCTTGCCCTGGCGCACGAACACCGAGAGTCCCAGTTCGTCCTCGAGCAGGCGAATTTGCTTGCTGATGCCGGGCTGGGACGTGAACAGCGCGTCGGCCGCGGTGGAGACGTTCATGCCATGGTCCACGACGGCGCACAGGTAGCGCAGTTGCTGCAGGTTCACGTTAGTTATAACCCGAATGGGTAGGGAAGCCTGTATTATATAGCCAGAGGAACATAGTCAGTCGATGGCCCAATACTTCTCGGTACACCCGACACATCCGCAACCCCGGCTCATGAAGCAGGCAGCCGCCATCCTGCGCGACGGCGGGGTGATCGCTTATCCCACCGACTCAAGCTACGCGCTCGGATGCCTGCCCGGCGACGGCTCGGCGGTCGCCCGGGTGCGCGCAGTGCGCGGCGTGGACGACCATCATCACCTGACGCTGGTGTGCCGCGACCTGGCAGACGCCGGCAACTTCGCGCGCCTCGACAACTGGCAATTCCGGATTGTCCGGCAGGGTGTGCCCGGCGCTTTCACGTTCCTGCTTCCGGCGACCCGCGAAGTACCACGCCGGTTGCAGCATCCCAAGCGCAGTACGATCGGCATCCGCGTGCCGGATCACCCGGTGGTGCGCGCGCTGCTGGCCGAATTGCACGAGCCGATCCTGTCGACCACGCTGATCCTGCCGGGAGACGACGCGCCACTGAATGCGCCGGACGCGATCCGCGATCGGCTGGAGGCCCGGGTCGACCTCGTGATCGACGCCGGGCCCTGCTCGGCGGTGCCCACCACCGTGATCGACCTTGCCGCCGAACCCGCGGTGATCGTGCGCCGCGGCGGCGGCGATCCGGCGCGCCTCGGCCTCGCGTGACGGCCGGAGCGAGACCGCAGGGCAGGTTCAGGTAGAATGGAGCGCTGGATGGATTTTTCCGTTACGACCATCGTGCTTTGGGCGGTGCCGGTGGTCTTTGCGATCACGTTGCACGAGGCTGCCCACGGCTACGTTGCCAGGATGTTCGGCGACGACACCGCGTACGTATTGGGCCGGGTCACGCTCAACCCGATCAAGCACATCGACCTGATCGGCACGATCCTGGTGCCGGGCCTGATGTTGGTCACGTCCAAGCTGCTGGTCGGCGTTCCGTTTGTGTTCGGGTGGGCGAAGCCGGTGCCGGTCAATTTCGGCAACCTCCGCCATCCGAAGCGCGACATGATCTGGGTCGCGGCCGCCGGGCCTGCCGTCAATTTTGCGATGGCCATCCTGTGGGCGCTGGGCAGCCGGCTGGTGGCGCCGTCGGGGCCGTGGTCCAGCGACGGCATGTACGAGATGACGCAGGTCGGCATCGGCGTGAACCTGGTGCTGATGGTGCTGAATCT
>JANMCS010000120.1:0-7740 GCA_031361405.1 Betaproteobacteria bacterium | reverse complement strand
TGCGCCTGCCACTCGGAACCTTCTCAAATTGGTCGAGAAGTTGCGTCCCATTGTGCCAAACCGGGGAAAGCATTGGCAAGCCGAAGGCGGAATGGGCTCAATGGCGACTGCTGCATGTTGTGCCGAAGCAACAGAAAACGGTGCATCGGGTACCCTCGGCGACACGGGCAACGGTCGGCGGGATGGACCATTTCGCCATGGCTGAATTGTATATATCATATTGATTCAAAACAAAAAACACAAAATTCCATGCACCGTAGCCTCCTTCCGGGCAAAAAAGCGATTTTTCGTGCGATTTCAAGGCCTCCCACGCCTTTTGCGATGATTCTGTCGGCTCTCGGGCCTTCTTCGTCCTAGATACTGCCGAAGAGCATGGATTCGACCTTGAACCTTGCCCTTGCCGTCGCGGCTGTTGCCATCGCTGCCGCCGTGCTGGTGCTGCTGCTGCGCCGCGCCGACGGTCTGCCGCAGGCAACCCCCAATGCACGCTCGCTGCACCTGCATCCGGTGCCGCGCGTTGGGGGACTGGCCATCTGGGCCGGCGCCTTGCCGGCCGTTGTCCTCGTGTCCCTTTGGGCGCCGGCAGAAGCGCTGGCCTGGGTTCCGGCGTGGGCCTTGTTGTTGGCAGTGTCGCTGCGCGACGACGTTCGCGGCCTGGCCATCCCGGTTCGACTCGCTGCGCACGGCGCCTGCGCACTCTGGTTTGCGTATTGGATCGTCCCGGCCGGCAGCGCAGGCATCGCAAGCCATGCCGCGCAGGTGGTCGCCGCGGGGGTGCTCGTCGCATGGTCACTCAACCTCTACAATTTCATGGACGGCAACGACGGATTGGCCGCACTGATGACCATCGTGGGCTTTGCCGCATATGGCATTGTCGGCGCTGCCAGCGCCGCCTCGAGTCTGGTTGCGTTTGTCGTGGCGTTCGCGACGCTCCCATTTTTCTTCGTCAACCGACCGCCCGCACGCATGTTCATGGGGGACGTCGGCGCGGTGCCGCTGGGTTTCCTGGCCGCGGCGTTCGGGCTGGCAGGCGTGCTACGGGACTTGTGGGGCGCGTGGTTTCCGGTGCTGGTATTTCTGCCCTTCGTCGCCGATGCCACGTTGACGCTGGTACGAAGGGCGTGGCGGCGCGAGCGCTGGTGGGAAGGCCACCGCAGCCACTATTACCAGAGGCTGCATCAGCTGGGTGCAGGTCATGCGGGCACGCTGGCGGTCTATGCGGCGCTGATCCTCGGCACCAGCGTGACCGCCGTGCTCTGCTCCCTTTTCGCGCCCGACTGGGGTTGGCGGGTTCTACTGGTGTGGTGCGGGGTGCTGGTGCTGCCGTTCGCGGCAATTGATTATCATTGGGCCAGGAAACCCACCGGCACCCCATGAACAACCGCAACAACTGGCGCTCGGCGCTCGCCTTCGTCCACGATGTCTGTGCCGCAGCCGTGGCGTGGACGGCGTTGTACTGGCTTCGCTTCAACCTCGACGTGAAGGAACCGTACCTCGCCGACATGTGGTGGACGCTGGCGTGGATCCTGCCACTGCAGGCCGCGATCTTCCTGGCGCTCGGGCTGTATCGCGGGCTGTGGCGCTTCGCCAGCATGGTCGACCTGCAGCGGATCGTGGTCGCCGCGGGGCTCGGCGCCGTGCTGGTGCCGGTGGTGCTCGTGATGCTGCAACTGCAGGCCGTCGTGCCGCGCAGCGTGCTCATCCTGTATCCGGTGGTGCTGATCTTCCTGATGGCAGGAAGCCGCTTCGCGTATCGCGTGTGGAAGGAGCATCGCCTGTACAGCCCGCTGGAGGCGCTGGGCGAGCCGGTGCTGATCATCGGTGCCGGCGAGGCTGGGGCGCGGCTGGCCAAGGACCTCACCCGCAGCCGGCAGTGGCGGGTGGTCGGCCTCCTCGACGACAACACGGCCAAGCAAGGTCGCCTGGTGCGCAACCTGAGCGTGCTGGGACCGATTGCCGAATTGCCGGCGTGGGCCGATCGCTTCGGCGTGCGCAAGGTGATCATCGCCTTGCCTTCCGCCAATCACGTCGTGCGCCGGCGCGTGGCGGAGATCTGCGCCGCGGCAGGCGTCGAGGCGTTGACCGTTCCGTCCTACGACGACCTGATCAGCGGCCGGCTGGCGCTGACCACCATTCGCAGCGTCGAGCTCGACGACCTGCTCGGTCGCGATCCGGTGGTGCTGGACAGCGCCGGACTGGGTGAATGGCTGGGCAACCGGGTGGCGATGGTCACTGGCGCGGGCGGTTCGATCGGCGCGGAGTTGTGCCACCAGATCGCGCGGTTCCGGCCGGCACGGCTCGTGCTTTTCGATATTTCCGAGGCGGCGCTTTACGGAATCCAGACGGCGCTTTCCGATTCGTTTCCGCAATTGCCCCTGGCTTGTGTCGTGGGCGACGTCAAGCACGCGGCGCTGGTCGAAGACGTGCTGGCGCGCGAAAAACCGAGCGTGATCTTCCACGCCGGCGCCTACAAGCACGTGCCGCTGATGGAGGAGACCAATGCGTGGGCGGCGGTGCGCAACAATGCCTACGGCACTTGGGTGATCGCTCGCGCCGCGGTGGCGGCGCGCGTCGAAAAATTCGTGCTCGTATCGTCGGACAAGGCGGTCAATCCGACCAACGTGATGGGCGCGACGAAGCGCCTCGCCGAAATCGTCTGCCAGTGCCTGCAGGGTGGCGCCACGCAGTTCGTGCTGGTGCGCTTCGGCAACGTCTTCGGCAGCGCGGGCAGTGTCATTCCCCGCTTTCGCGAACAGATCGCCCGCGGCGGACCGGTCACGGTGACCCATCCCGAGATCACGCGCTATTTCATGTCGCTCTCGGAGGCAACACAGCTGTTGTTGCAGGCCGGACTGCAGGGCCGGGGCGGTGAAATCCTGGTGCTCGACATGGGCGAGCCCGTGCGCATCGTGGATCTTGCGCGGGACATGATCAAGCTTTCCGGCGCCGATCCCGACAAGATCGCCGTGGTGTTCACGGGACTGCGGCCGGGAGAAAAACTCTTCGAGGAATTGCTGGCGGTCGAGGAGGAAACCAAGCCCACGCCTCACCCGAAGTTGCGCATCGCGCAGGCGCGGGCCGCCAACCATGATGCCGTGGGCCAGATGGTGACGTGGTGTGAGAGCGACCGGGCCGCCGACGACGCGCAGGTGCGCGCGCGCCTCAAGACCTGGATTCCCGAGTACATGCCGCCGGCCGGCGCGCCGGTGGCCTCGATTCCGACGTCGGCGCCCCCCGGGCGCGAGGACACGCGGCCGCTGCCGCTGCGCGCGCCGCGCCGGCGCTGACCTGCGCAGCTAGCCGACGCGAATCAGCGTCGAAATCGGTGTCGCGTCAATGGCCCGGGCGCGGCGGATGCCCCATCCGATCAGCATCGCGTTGAGGGCCCAGAATTCCTTGCTGTTGGGGCGCACGAGAAAATCGTCGGTCACGTTTTTCACCAGGAATGAGACCAGCAGCACGAGGCCCACGAGGCCCAGTATCGCGAGCGTCGCATCGTCGATGCGCAGGAAGCGCCAGTACTGCCACGTGATGGCGCCGAGCAGTGCGGCGAGCGCCAGCACGCCGATCGCGCCGGTTTGCAGCCACTGGCTCACGAAGATGTTGTGCGCATGCGCCAGCAACGGATCGCCAAGCTCGCCGCGGAGTTCGTCACGCAGGATCGATTTGCCATAACCGAAACCCAGCCAGGGGCGCTCGCCGATGCGCCGAAACGTGTGCTGCCACAACGCGAGGCGCGGATCGTCGGTAAAGGTCTGGGTCACCGAGGTATTGGGCGCGAAATCGCTGCGGGCCCGATGGCCGACGGCATCGACGAAAAATGCCGTCAGGATCGCGAGGAGCAGCGCCAGCACCGCCAGCCATCGCCATGGCGCGCGCCGGAGCCGGGCACGCCAGCGCCAGCCCGCCAGCGCGGCGGCCGCCACGAAGCCCGCGGCGACGGCTACCCAGAACATCCGGTTTTCCGTGACGCGGGCCGCCATCAGCATCAGCACGAGTACGATGCCTGCGGCCAGCAGTACCGGCAGGCGCGCACCGAGTCCCGTGGGACGGGGGGCCAGCAGCAGGGGCAACAACGGGACGGCGAGAACAAGGTAGGTCGAGAATGCGCCGGCGCCACCGTGGTGACGCGACAGCGCGGTGTCGAGCCCGGCGCCGCCGTCGCCGCTCGCCGCGACGATGGCGGTGATGCTGAGCATGGTACCCACGCCCAGCGCAGCCAGCACCAGCGTACGCAACGCCAGGCCGGAACGCGCGGCGACATAGAAGATGAAGATGGTGCACAGTCCCCAACCAACTTCCGTGCCGAGTTCCGCCAACGAAAACGCTGGATGGATGGACCACAGCACCGAGGCGGCAGACCATGCTGACCACGCCGCAAGCGTCAGCAGCAGCGGCATCGGCGGCTTCGGAATGGGCTCGCCGTCGGAAAAGATCGCGCCCAGCAGCAGCCACAGTGCGAGGATCAGCGCGAGGGCGAAGGCGACCGACCGCACATAGGTGAGTCCGCTCGTCACGATCAGCACGAGATAGCACGTGGCCCAGAACAGCAGGCAAAAGCGCAGGAACACAAACGTGCTGGCCCGCCACTGCGCCGCGCGACCCGGGCTGCGCAACGCGCTGCGGCGCGGATCAAACGGCATGCGCCACCTGCGCCGGGTCTCGCGTGGCCGCGGCAAGGGCGTGGGCCACGACCGCCTCGACATCCGCCACGCGCAACTGCCGCACATCATCATCCGCGCCAAACAGTGGATGGTGTTGCAGCAACGGATTGGGCGACGGGCAGGCCTGCTTCAGGATGCCCTGGCGCGGATCCGACCACAGTGAAATCACGTCGAGCGGCTGCGTGCCGTCGAGGTAGTAGACAGCGGTGAGGATGCCGCTGTCGGGTGCCACCAGCACGCGGCAACGCGTTCGCACCAGCGCCAACAACTCGAGCAGCGTGGTCTGCCCGCGCAGGTCGGTGACATTCGCGAAATCGAACATGGGCGTGGCCGCATTGCCGAAGAGAATCCACTGCACGCCGCGCGCGGCCGGAAAGCGCGCGATCAGCTCGCGCCACGACGCGGCCGGCCAGTCCTTGACGTAGCCGTAGTACTGCGCGGTTTCCGAATGCACATGGGCGCCGATGACGATGCGGCCTTCCTCCGGAATGGCGAAGCGCCGGGCCAGCCCGTTGTACGCCGGCTTCCAGGCGAGGCGGGGCGGAAACGACTTGCGCTGGCCGTCGAGCCAGCGCGTGGGGTCGGCTTCGGCAAAGATCACGGGATCGCCCCGGAACGCAATGCCGTGGGCGCTGGCTTCGCGCAGCGGATCGAGTGGCGCGTCACGCTCGAGGCCGGGAACGATCACAACGTCATCCGCGGCGGCGAGCGCCGCCATTTGCGCAAGATCGGGTCGCGTGACGAGGGTGATGCGGCTGCCGGGATCGCGCGCGCGGATGCGGGCGAAGAGGGGCACGAGACCCAGCGCGATGTCGCCCAGACCGCGGTTCCACCCGAACACGAAGTCGCGCTGACCGTTCTTTGCCGCAAGTGTCAGCGCGCGATCAAAGGGCGTGCCATAAAACCGATCGGCGACCACGCGCCGCAGTCGCTTGATGCTGAACCGCCCACGGGTGTGCAGCCTCATCGCGCGGGACGGGGCCGGAACTGTGGCGATGCGGGGAGGAGATCGGGCAGGGACGCCATGCGGATGCGATGCCGGTAAAACGGACGCGTGGGGGAGGTAATTGCGCGGGCCTGCGGATGGTTGCCGCCGATGGGGCGCGGTTGCGCGCGGCAAAAAGAGACAACACAACAGGAGAAGTATAGGCTGTGCTGCGCAGTGCACGCAACCCAAGGTGGCGTGGATTTCGGGTAGACTTCGCGCCGCGCGAACGCATCATGCAATGCCCCAAGCGCGGCCTTCGCAAGCTTGTCGCCGGCCTCGTTTCGCACCTCCGGTCGCGCCGGAAAGCGCAACGTCAACGAGCCTCCCATGTGCGGCATCGCGGGTTACGTCAGTTCCATTGCTTTTGCGCCTGACGTCCTGGCAGCGATGACGCGCTCGCTCGCGCATCGCGGCCCCGATGGCGAGGGATTCTGGTCAGCCGGCCCCGCGCATCTTGGCCATCGCCGCCTCTCCGTGATCGACATCGAGGGCAGTCCGCAGCCGATGGTCACGGCCGACGGCAACATCGGCGTCGTGTTCAATGGTGAGATCTACAACTTTCGCGAGCTTCGCGCCGAACTTGCCGGCGGTGGGTATGTATTCCGCACGGCCGGCGACACCGAAGTCCTGCTCGCGGGCTGGCTCGCGTGGGGCGAGCGCGTGGTCGAGCACCTGCGCGGGATGTTTGCGTTCGCGTTATGGGATGCGCGCACGCAGACGCTGTTGATCGCGCGCGACCACCTCGGCGTCAAGCCGCTGCATTATGCGTGGGATGGCCGCACGCTGGTCTTCGGCTCGGAGTTGAAGGCGGTACTGGCCCATCCTGGCGTGCGCGCGGACATCGATCCTGGTGCGCTGAAGCTCTACCTCGAATGCCAGTTCATCCCGGCGCCGCATTCGGTCTACGCGCAGATCCGCAAGCTGCCGCCGGCACACACGCTGAAACTCGAGCGGGGCAAGGTGGTCATCGCGCCCTACTGGAGCCCGGATTACCGGAACAAGCTCACGTTGTCCGATGCCGATGCCGAGACCGCGCTGGAAGCGCAGCTGCGCACTTCGGTTCAGGGCATGCTGGTGGCCGACGTGCCGCTGGGCGCCTTCGTGAGCGGCGGTATCGACTCCGGCCTGATCGCCGCGCTGATGGCGGACCTCACCGGCGGCCCCATCGACACGTTCAACATTGGCTTCGAGGGCGGCGTGGCCGTCAGCGAGCATCGCGAGGCGGCTGCGGTGGCGAAGCACATCGGCAGTCGCCATCACGTGCTGATGTTGACACCCGACCATGTGCTCGACAGTTTCGATCGCTGGATGGATGTGTTCGACGAGCCGTTTGCGGACCAGGCCGCGTTGCCCACGATGCTGCTCGCCGGTTTTGCACGGCGCGACGTGACCGTCGTGCTGACGGGCGAGGGCGCGGACGAGGTCTTCGGCGGCTATTCGAACTATCGCAAGCGCATCCGCGAGGAACGCCTGACACGATGGCTCGCGCATCCGGCATCGCCGCTGCCCGCGCTGGTACGCAGGCTTCCCGTGGGTCTGCGCAAGGATCGGTTGTTGCGCAGCCTCACCGAACCGCTGGCGCGGCGCTATCGCACCATTCCCAATGTGTTCGACGTCGTGCTGCATCCGGAACTTTTCAGCCCGGCGTTTCTCGCGGTCACGGCGAAGGCGCCGGACGTGGGTGTCTTTGCGGCGGCGGCCTTCGCGGAAGCGGATGACGCGCCCTATCTCGATCGACTGCTGCATGTCGACACGCGGTTGTGGCTGCCGGACGACCTTCTCACCAAGGTCGACCGCGCCACGATGACGCACTCGCTGGAAGCGCGCGTGCCTTATCTTGACCATCGCTTCGTCGAGTTTTGCGCGCGGCTCGAACCGGCCCAGAAGATTCGCGGCATGACGCACAAGCACATCCTGAAGCGCATCGCCGAGCGCCATCTGCCCAAAGCAATCGTGCATCGTGGCAAGCAGGGGTTCGTGATGCCGTTGTCCGAGTGGCTGGCCGGCCGTCTTGAAGGCGAACTGGATCGCCACCTGGGTCCGCAGGGGCTGGCGCGGCGCGGTCTCTTTGCCGACGGCGCGTTGCCG
>JANMCS010000068.1:0-7831 GCA_031361405.1 Betaproteobacteria bacterium | reverse complement strand
TTGCCGGCGGGCACGTCGAAGGACACATCGCGGAGGATGTGGCTGCCGCCGTAGTACTGGTTCACGTGGGCGACGGACAGCATCATCAGTCCCGAAGGGCCGCCCCGAGGGGCTGATTGCTCCCCCTCGGGGGGCAGCGAGCGAAGCGAGCGTGGGGGTCCATTGCTATCGGCCCAGGAACACTTCGATGACCTGCTCGTTGTTCTGCACCTGCTGCATCGACCCTTCGGCCAGCACGTGGCCCTCGTGCAGCACCGTGACGCGATCCGCAATGCGGGCGACAAAGTCCATGTCGTGCTCGACCACCACCAGCGTGTAATCGCCAGCCAGCGATTCGAAGAGTTCGGCACTGCGCATCGTCTCGTCGTCGGTCATGCCGGCCACCGGTTCGTCGAGCAGCAGGAGCTGCGGCTCCTGCATCAGCAGCATGCCGATCTCCAGCCACTGCTTCTGCCCGTGCGACAGGAGACCGGCCAGGCGTCCGGCATCGGGCTGCAGCTTGATCGTGTCGAGGATGGCGAGGATGCGATCGCGCGAGGTCGAGTCGAGCTTCGCCGCCAGCGTGGGCCACACCCGCTTGTTGGCCTTGCGCGCCAGCTCCAGGTTTTCGAATACCGTGTGATCAGTGAACACCGTGGGTTTCTGGAATTTGCGACCGATGCCCCGGTCGGCAATTTCCGACTCCGACAGCGTGGTGAGATCAATGGTCTGGCCGAAATAGGCGGTGCCGGCGTCGGGCCGCGTCTTGCCGGTGATCACGTCCATCATGGTGGTCTTGCCGGCACCGTTGGGACCGATCACGCAGCGCAATTCGCCCGCATCGATCACCAGGTCGAGATCGTTGAGTGCCTTGAAACCGTCGAAGCTGACGGAGATCGATTCAAGATAGAGGATCGCGCCATGGCTGATATCGACGCCGGGGCCGACGACGTGGCCGTCGACGATGCCACCTCCCTTGACCGACATGTCGGCCTTGGGCTTGGTGACGAGATCGGGCGGGGTCATCCACGCCTCCGGACCCACAGGCCGGCGATGCCGCGCGGCATGTACAGCGTGACCAGGATGAAGATGAGGCCGAGCACGTACAGCCAGTATTCCGGCAGCACCTGCGTGAACCAGCTCTTGCCGAGGTTGACCACCCCGGCACCCAGCACCGGGCCGATCAGCGTGCCGCGCCCGCCAACGGCCGTCCAGATCGCGATCTCGATGGAGTTGGCCGGCGACATCTCGCCGGGATTGATGATCCCCACCTGCGGCACGTATAGCGCGCCGGCAATGCCGCAGATCACCGCCGACAGCGTCCAGATGAACAGCTTGAAGTACATCGGGTTGTAGCCCGAGAACATCACGCGCGTTTCCGCGTCGCGAATGGCCATCAGCACCCGGCCCAGCTTCGACGTCACGATCGCGCGCCCCAGCAGCAGGAATCCCAGCAGCGCCGCGCCGGTGAGGCCGAACAGCACCATCCGGGTCTCGGGTGCCGTCACCGAAAAGCCCAGGATGCGCTTGAAATCGGTGAAGCCGTTGTTGCCGCCGAACCCTGTGTCGTTGCGAAAGAACAGCAGCATGAAGGCGTAGGTGAGCGCCTGCGTGATGATCGAGAAATACACGCCCTTGATGCGGGACCGGAACGCGAAGAACCCGAAGACAAAGGCCAGTACACCGGGCACCAGCACGACCAGCAGCATGCAGTACCAGAAATGATCGGTGAAGCTCCAGTACCAGGGATAGGACTTCCAGTCGAGGAACACCATGAAGTCCGGCAGGTCGCTCTTGTACACGCCGTCGCGGCCGATTGAACGCATCAGGTACATGCCCATCGCGTAGCCGCCCAGTGCGAAGAACAGGCCGTGCCCGAGCGAGAGTATGCCCGTGTACCCCCAGATCAGGTCCATCGCCAATGCCACGATCGCGTAGCACATGATCTTGCCGAGCAGCGAAACCGTGGTGTTGGAAATGTGGAATACATTGCCCTCCGGAACCACGAGATTGCAGATCGGCACGACCACCAGCAGCACCAGTGCCGCCGCGCCGAAGTACGCCCACACGCGCGACGACCACAAGCGCAGCAGGCTGCTCTCGCCCACGACCGGAATGCCTGGCATCGGCACTGCGGCGCCGGGGCTAGGCATCGACTGCGCGTCCCTTCAACGCGAAGATGCCCTGTGGACGCTTCTGGATGAAGATGATGATGAACACCAGGATGCCGATCTTGGCCAGCACGGCGCCCTGCCAGGCTTCGAAAAATTTGTTGGCGATGCCGAGACCGAGCGCCGCGTACACCGTACCGGCAAGCTGGCCCACGCCACCCAGCACCACCACCATGAACGAATCGATGATGTAGCTCTGGCCGAGATCGGGACCGACATTGCCGATCTGCGACAACGCGCTGCCTGCCAGGCCCGCCGTGCCCGAACCCAGTCCGAACGCCATCATGTCGACCTTCGGCGTGCGCACGCCGAGCGCGCTGGCCATCGCACGATTCTGCGTGACCGCCCGCACGTTGAGACCGAGGCGGGTACGCGTGAGCAGCAGCCAGACGATCAGCAGCACCAGCGCCGCGAACACGATGATGGCCACGCGACTCCACGGCAGGATCACGTTGGTCATGATCTCGAGGCCGCCGGACATCCAGTTTGGATTTTCGACCTGCACGTTCTGCGCGCCGAACGTCGTGCGCAGCGCCTGGATCAGGATCAGCGAGAGGCCCCATGTGGCCAGCAGCGTTTCCAGCGGCCGGCCATACAGGTGCCGGATCACGGTCCGCTCCAGCGCCATGCCGACGAGCGCGCTCACCGCGAAGGCCACCGGCACCGCCAGCAGCAAATACCAGTCGAACGCGCCCGGCAGGTATTGCCGGAAGAGGTTCTGCACGACATACGTGGCATAGGCGCCGATCATCATCAGCTCGCCGTGCGCCATGTTGATCACGCCCATCAGCCCGTAGGTGATGGCGAGGCCCAGCGCGGCAAGCAACAATACGCTGCCGAGCGAGATGCCGCTGAAGATCCGCGCGGCGATGTCCCCCACGCGCAGGCGCTGTTCCACCGCGGTCAAGGAGCGCTGCGCCTCGGCGCGCACTTCCCCATCGCGCTCGACAAACGCGCCGCCCTTTTTTTCCAGCACGCCGAGCAACAGCGTGCGCGTGGCGCCGGTGTCGCTTTGCGCCAACGCCCGCACGGCGGCCAACCGCGTGGCGCGGTCGGTGCTGCCAAGTTGTATCTGCGCTTGCACCAGCACCAGCAGGCCGCGTATTTCCGGGTCGGTTTCCTTGGCGGACGCGGCAACGATCGCGGGCAGCGCATCGTCATCGGCCGTCTTCTGCATTTCCTTCGCCGCAGCAAGCCGCACCGCACGATCGGGCACACTGAGCTTGAGCGTGGCGATGGCCGTCGCCAGTGACCGGCGCAGCCGGTTGTTCACGACCACATCGTCGCGGCTATCAGGCAACGGCGTGACCGCGGCACCGGTGGCGGCGTCCGTGGCCTTGTCGCCCTTGACGATCAGGACCTGTTTCTCGCCGACGGTCTGCACCTCGCCATCGACCAGTGCCTGCAGTAGGGTCAACGCATCCTTGTCGCCGGTGGCGACCAACAGGGCGATCGCGGACCCGCGTGCGTCACCGTCGCCCAGCGCCAGGTCATGCACGGCACCCGCCGGCAAGGCGTGGACGCTGCAAGCAGCAGCGGCCAGCGCCAGCGCACCAAGCCACCGTCCGATGCTTGCGAACACGCCGCAGGTTCCCGTCGACAACACACTACCCTCCCCGGCGTTCAAAAAAAGTCCGGCGCCACGAAGCCGGCCGCGGTCAATTGCACCGCTCTTGCCACCTTCGTAGCGCCGGTGGGCTGTCCAACCGTTACTACATCTTTTCCGGCGCGTCCTTCTTCTTTTCGTTGCCGGCAATGAACGGGCTCCACGGTTTGGCTTGCACCAGGCCCTTTGGATCCTTCCACACCACGTTGAACTGGCCATTCGCCTGGATTTCGCCGATGAACACCGGCTTCCAGAGGTGGTGATTGGTCGGGTCCATCTTCATCGTGAAACCATTGGGCGACGGGAAGGTCTGGCCCGCCATCGCGGCGACGACCTTGTCGGTGTCCGTGGACTTGGCCTTCTCGACCGCCTGCTTCCACATCCACATGCCAACGTAGGTGGCTTCCATCGGGTCGTTGGTGATCGGCTTGTCGGCGCCCGGCAGCTTCATCTTCTTGGCGTAGTCGGCCCACTTCTTCTTCCATGCGTCATTCGTCGGATTCTTGGTCGACATGAAATAGTTCCACGCCGCGAGGTGACCCACCAGAGGCTTGGTGTCGACGCCGCGCAACTCTTCTTCACCGACGGAGAACGCGACCACCGGCACGTCCGTGGCCTTCAGGCCCTGGTTGCCAAGTTCCTTGTAGAAAGGAACGTTCGAGTCGCCATTGATCGTGGAAACCACGGCCGTCTTGCCGCCTGCCGCAAACTTCTTGATGTCGGCGACGATCGTCTGGTAATCCGAATGTCCGAACGGCGTGTACTTCTCGTCGATATCCGCATCTGCAACACCTTTCGACCTGAGGAATGCGCGCAGGATCTTGTTGGTCGTGCGCGGATAGACGTAGTCGGTGCCCAGCAGGACCCAGCGCTTGGCGCCGCCGCCTTCCTTGCTCATCAGGTATTCAACGGACGGGATCGCCTGCTGGTTGGGCGCGGCACCCGTATAGAACACGTTCTTCGACAGTTCTTCGCCCTCATACTGCACCGGGTAGAAGAGAAGGCCGTTCAATTCCTCGATGACCGGCAACACCGACTTCCGCGACACGGACGTCCAGCAGCCGAAGATCACGTCGACCTTGTCCTGCGTCTTCAGCTGGCGGGCTTTTTCCGCGAACAGCGGCCAGTTGGAGGCCGGATCGACAACGACCGCCTCGAGCTTCTTGCCCATCACGCCGCCCTTGGCATTGATCTCTTCGATCGTCATCAACGCCATGTCCTTCAGTGCCGTTTCGCTGATCGCCATGGTGCCGGACAGCGAGTGCAGGATGCCGACCTTGATCGTATCAGCCGCATACGCCGGCATGCCGATGGTGAAGCCGGCTGCGGCAAGCGATACCGCCAGCGTGGTCCGGATAAATGTTCTGCGTTGCATGTGAGGTCCCCGTCGTAAAGGTGGAGTCGATGAAGTGTGGTCAAGGCCCGAAGATGCACGCGTGTCTGATGGGATTCCGGCGCCGCGAGCTGACTTCTGCGTGCTGTATTGCAGGACGCATGCCAATGCCGGAGGCCATCGCGCAATCGATTGATTTTGCGTGGAAACGTGATGCGGATCGCCAACAGAAATTGGCGCCCGGGCCAAGCCGGTGCAACCGTCGAGTACCAAATCGGTGCGCTCATCCACGTCGCGCACCAGTTTGGCCCGGGTTCCAATCCGGGGTCGTCCGCAACAACCGTCGACTAGGCGCCGCTGCGGTGACGCCAGCGCAGGACCAGCGCCACGATGGCGCCGACAGATTTCTCGATCAGCGGGGCGTAGCCATCGGCGGTGCGCCGCGGGTGCCGCGCTTCAGTTGGCGCGCAACATGCCGCGGGCCTTGATGAACGCGATCACGACATCGAGCCCGTGGCCCGTCTTGAGATTGGTGAAGACGAATGGGCGCTCGCCGCGCATCCTTTTCGCGTCGTGGTCCATCACCTCGAGCGATGCACCCACCATCGGCGCGAGGTCAATCTTGTTGATGATGAGGAGATCCGAGCGCGTGATCCCCGGGCCACCCTTGCGCGGTATCTTGTCACCGGCCGCCACGTCGATCACGTACAGCGTGAGGTCCGACAGCTCCGGACTGAAGGTTGCGGCGAGATTGTCGCCACCGCTTTCGACGAAGATCACATCGAGGTTGCCAAAGCGGCGGGCCAGTCGGTCCACCGCTTCGAGATTGATCGACGCGTCCTCGCGGATCGCCGTGTGCGGGCACCCACCCGTTTCCACACCAATGATGCGGTCTGCGGACAGCGCTTCGTTGCGCACCAGGAAGGCCGCGTCTTCCTCGGTGTAGATATCGTTGGTGACGACGGCGATTTCGAAGTGATCGCGCAGCGCCCGGCACAATGCCAGCGTCAGCGCCGTCTTGCCGGAGCCCACCGGGCCGCCGATACCGACACGCAGGGGTTGTTGGGGCGTCGAGCTCATGAGCGGAACAATCGGGAGTACTGCGTTTCATGGCGCGCCGAGGCCAGTGCAAGGCCCGGTGCGAAACTGGTGATGTCGTCGTCCGCGATGGCGCGCGAGCGCACGACGATCGCCGGGATCGTCGTGCCGAGTGTGAGCAGCATGCGCTGGCCCGCCACCTGGCCCACCGCCATTGCCTTCAGCATCGCAAGCACCTGGTTCTCCAGCCACGACCACACATAGGCAGTGACGGCATCGGCATGCGGGATCGCCCACGCGCGCACCGCCAGCGCAAACGCGGCGGGCAGCGTGACCGGATCGGCCGCAGCGTTGGCCGCGCGCGCAGCGTCGTCGAGTACCCTGAGGTCCGCCAGCAGCTTGACCAGCGAGCCGCCGGTCTGCAACGTTTCGGCGCGCAGCTCTGCGCCTTCGCGCGACGAGCGGAACCACCCATTCCATTCGGCGAAAGCGCCATGGTCGCCGGTGTCGATCGCCTCCAGCAGGCGCCACAGCACCGGGGCCTCGCCGGTGGCAATCACGTTGTGCAGCAGATCGTCGATCCACGCCTGCATCGCGGGACCGTCGCAGAGGGAGCCCGACTCGGCCATCCACTCGAGGCCCTGCGAGTAGCTGTAGGCGCCGATCGGCAATGCGGGACTGGCCAGTTGCAACAGGCGCACGAGCGCCAGCGGCTCGCGCATCACTTCAGCCGCCGCGTGTGTTCGATCATGTCGTGAATGATGCCGCCGTGCTTGGCCTCGCCGGAGTGGTGGCTATGCCCGCCGGCATAGGCGCCCGCTTCGGGCTCGAATGGCGCCGCCAGTGTTGCCACCCGCGCGCCCAGGCCGCGCAACATGCCGCCCAGCACGTCGTCGGCGGCAAAGCGCACGGCGTTGGCGCGAACCTCGACCGGCGTATGCCGATTGCCCAGGTGATACGCACAGCGCGCGAGGCCGGTGGCATCGTCGCAACGCGCTTCCATCAATGCTTCGTCGGCCGCGACGACTGCCACCACCCGGCCATCGTCGGCGCGCAGACGGTCGCCGCCGCGCAACACCGTGCCGCGCTCCAGCATGAGGCCGACCTCCTCGCCACTGGCGAGCCGTGTCAGCAGCCGGCTCTTCTGGCGCAGGTCGAACGGCAGGACCAGCGATGCTTGCGGCACCGCATCCGTTTGGATGCGCTCGCGAATGGTCAGCACGACATCAGAACAGGAAGTATCGCTGCGTCAGCGGCAGCGAAGTCGCAGGCTCGCAGACCAGCAGTTCGCCGTCGGCGCGCACCACATAGGTCTCGGGGTCGACGTCGATCTGCGGTGTGGCATCGTTCAATTTCATGTCCTTCTTGCCGATCGTGCGCGTGTTCTTCACCGCCACCAGCGGCTTGAGGAGGCCCAGCCTGGCGACGGCGGGATTCTTCAGCGCCGCCTTGGACACGAACGTAAGCGACGTCTTCAGAGCGCCTCCGAAGGCGCCGAACATCGGCCGGTAATGCACCGGTTGCGGCGTGGGGATCGAGGCATTGGGGTCGCCCATCGCCGCAGCCGCGATCATGCCGCCCTTGATGATCAGCGACGGCTTCACGCCGAAGAATGCCGGCTTCCAGACCACGAGGTCGGCGAGCTTGCCCGGCTCGATCGACCCGACCACATGGCTGATGCCCTGCGTGATCGCCGGGTTGATC
>JANMCS010000055.1:0-9289 GCA_031361405.1 Betaproteobacteria bacterium | reverse complement strand
TGAGCGCGGTATTGACGACGTCGACGGACATAGGGAGGCGGGAGGGCGAGGTGGCAACCAGACGCGCGGATTGTACTCCCTGCAGCGGCACGGTTCCCCGTCTGCCTTTGCGCGCTAGTGAGCACGCACGGATTCAGGCGGCAGGCGGCGGCGCATCGGCGCGGATGTTGGTATTGTGGACCACCATGCCGAGCCCGCTGCCGGACCCCGTTCCGCTGTCCCATGTCCGCCACGCGTTGATCACCAAGCTGCGGCATCACGGCGACGTCCTGCTGGCGTCGCCGGTGTTCACGGCGCTGGCGCGTGCGGTGCCCGGCATTGCCATCGACGCGCTCGTGTATGCCGATACGGCGCCGCTGCTGGCCGGCCATCCGGCCATCGCGCAGCTGCATACGATTGACCGCGGGTGGAAGCGCGCCGGCGCGTTGGCGCAGGCTCGGGCGGAATGGCGGCTCTTCCGCACGTTGCGCGCCCGTCACTATGACCTGCTGATCCACCTGACCGAGCATCCGCGCGGACTCACGCTGGCGCGCCTCCTCCGGCCGCGCTGGGCGGTCACCCGGATGCCGGACAAACGACCCGCGCTGTGGCGGCGCAGCTTCACGCATTTCTACAAGGTGCCGGCGCGCACCGAACGGCACATGGTCGAGCAGAATCTCGATGCGCTGCGCCGCATCGGCATCTATCCCGACGCCGCCGACCGGCGCCTCGTGCTCGTGCCCGGCGCCGCCGCCGAAGCACGCGTCGCGGCACTGTTGACCGAACACCGGCTCGACCGGCACGGATTCGTGCAGGTACACCCCGGCTCGCGCTGGCTCTTCAAATGCTGGCCGGCCGACGCCACGGCGGCACTGATCGAAAGGATCGCCGCCCAGCGCCTGCGCGTTGTGGTCACCGGCGCCCCCGACGAGCGGGAGCGCGCGTTGGTCGCAGCGATACTGGCGCTGCTGCCGCCGGCCATACGCGCTGACGTCGTCGACCTGACCGGGCAACTCTCCCTGCCGGAATTGGCCGCGCTTACCGCCGGCGCCCGTGCCTTTGCCGGCGTCGATTCGGCCCCGATGCACATCGCCGCCGCGATGCAGACTCCCACCCTGGCGCTGTTCGGCCCGTCGAGCGAAATTGCGTGGGGCCCGTGGAATGTGGCGCACCGCGTGGTGGCGTCCGACCGGCATCCGTGCCGTCCATGCGGCCTCGACGGATGCGGCGGCGGCAAGGTTTCGGAATGCCTGACGACGCTGCCGGTGGCCACTGTGGAGGCGGCCCTGGCCGACCTCCTCCGGCAAACCCAAGGCGGTAACAGCTGATGCGGCTTGCCATCATCCGCCAGCGCTACACGCCGCAAGGAGGCGCCGAGCGCTTCGTCGAAAGCGCGCTCGAAGCACTGCTCGAGCGCAACGTGGCGATCACGCTGTACACGCGCGAATGGCCGCAGACCAAGCTGCAATTGATCGAGCCGCACATCTGCGATCCAACCTACTGGGGTGCGCTGTGGCGCGACTGGGGCTTCGCCCGCGCCGTGACGCGCGACATCGGCAAGGCCCGCGCCAACCTGGTGCAATCGCATGAGCGGCTGTCGAGCTGTGACATCTACCGGCCGGAGGACGGCCTGCATGCCACGTGGCTCGACGAGCGGCTGAAGGATGCCCCCGCCGCGTTGCGCCTGCGCGTGGCGATCGATCCGTGGCACCGCTACACGCTGCGCATGGAACGGCAGCTCTTTGCCAGTCCCTGGCTGCGCGCGGTGCTGTGCAATTCGACGATGGTGCGCGACGACATCAAGGCGCGCTACGGCCTGCCCGATGAGCGCCTCCCCGTTCTCTACAACGCCGTGGACCCCGACGTGTTCTCGCCCGCGCTGCGCGAACATCGCGAGCGTGTTCGCGCCCGGTATCGCATTCCCGACGACGCCGTCGTCTTCCTGCTGGTGGGATCGGGATTCACCCGCAAGGGCGTGCCGGCCGCGCTTGCTGCGTTGGCGGCGCTGCCATCTGCCGCGCACCTGATCGTGATCGGTGATGATCGTCGGCTTGAAGCCACCAAGCAGCGCGCACGGGATCTCGACGTGCGGTCGCGCGTCACCTTCCTCCCCGCCGCGACCGAGGTCGCACCGTTCTACGGCGCATCCGATGTCTTCGTCCTGCCGGCCATCTATGACTCGTTCCCCGACGCGGCGATGGAAGCGATGGCGAGCGGGCTGCCAGTCGTCACCAGCACCCGCTCGGGCGCCGCCGAGCTAGTCACCGCGCATGACGCCGGTTTTGTATGCGACGCGCGCGACGTGGCTGCGCTGACCGCGCACCTGCACACGCTGCTCGATCCGAAACTGCGGGAACGACTCGGCGCCAACGCCAGGGCGGGCGTGCTGCCGCTGTCACCGTCGGCGATGACACTGAAACTGGTCCTGCTCTACAAGGAGTTGCTGGAGGCAAGCGTGGCGCACAAGTCGGCGGCGCGCGCCGCGGCAATCGCGGCAGCCGCCGTCGTCCCCGCCGAAGCGCCACCCCTGCACGGCGAGGATGGACTGGATTCGGAGACTTTGCATCCTGAAGAACTGAAACCGGCGCGACCCGCGTCGAAGCCGCCCGCCCGCTGATGCAGCTGGCCATCATCCGCCAGCGCTACACGCCGTTTGGCGGCGCCGAGCGCTTCGTCGAACGCGCGCTCGACGCGTTGTCGGCACGCGGCATCGACATCCTGCTGCTGACGCGGGGCTGGCCGCCCGGATCCAACGCGCGGGTGCGGCCAGTGATCATCGATCCGCCGTACCTCGGACGCACGATGCGCGACGCCACGTTTGCGCGCGGAGTGTGTGCCACTGTGGCCACGATGCCCGCCGCGGTCGTACAGTCGCACGAGCGCATCGCGTGCTGCGATATTTTCCGTGCCGGCGACGGCGTGCATGCCGTGTGGGTGGAAGAGCGGATGCGCGACGCGTCACCGCTGGCGCGCGCAGCGCTCGCGCTCAATCCATGGCACCGCTACACGCTCGCCGCGGAGCGCCGGCTGTTCGCCAGCCCGCGCCTGCAGCGCGTCATCTGCATCTCGCAGATGGTGCAGACAGAGATTCACGAACGCTTCGGCCTGCCGCGCGAGCGCCTGCCGGTGATCTATAACGCGATCGACCCGGCCGTCTTCAACACATCGTTGCGGGAACATCGCGACGAAGTACGCCGGCGCCACGGCATTGCCGCCGACGCCGTCGTGTTCGTGCTGGTGGGGTCGGGCTATGCGCGCAAGGGTGTGGGTCGCGCCATCGCAGCGCTGGCGCGGTTGCCGCCCGCGGCACACCTCCTTGTGGTTGGTCGCGATCGCGCGCCGGGTCGCTACGCCGCGCTGGCGCAACGCCTGCGGGTCGGCGATCGCGTCACCTTTGCCGGTGCGCAGACCGATCCGAAGCCTTTCTACGGCGCCGCCGATGCATTCGTGCTGCCCACGCTGTACGACGCGCTGTCCAACGCGGTGCTGGAAGCGCTTGCCTGCGCCCTCCCCGTCGTCACCAGCGACCATTGCGGCGCCGGCGAACTGGTGCTGGCCCATGCGGCGGGAACGGTATGCGCGGCGCGCGACATCAACGCCATCGCCCGCGGCATGGCAAGCCTGCTCGACGCCGCAACCCGGGCCCGTGCCGGTCACGGCGCCCTCGCCGCGGTGCGCCCGCTGACGCCCGATGCGATGGCGCAGCGCTTGTCGGCGCTCTACGCGGAGTTGCTCGCCCTGCGCTGAACAGCGCGGCGTGCAGGATGCGCTGCGCTATACTCGGCGCCGATCTTTACCCGCCCAACCCTGCGCCTCGAGGCCCCTGCCGAAGGCGCGTCAACTGCCCACATTCCGAGCCATGTCGACGTCGGGCCTTCATCTTTACTCCCGTCTCGCCCGCTACATACGGCCCTACCGCTGGGCGTTCGGGCTGGCCGTGGTCGGCATGGTCATCGTGGCCGCCGGCGACCTGTTGCTGGCCTGGCTCGTCATCCCGATCGTCCGCAATTTCGAGTCGCCCGATCCGACAGCCACCCAATGGCTGCCCCTGACCATCGTCGGCGTCTTCCTGCTGCGCGGTATCGGCGCCTACATCTCCGAGTATGGAATGGGGTGGACGGGCTACCGGGTGGTGTTCGACCTGCGCCGCGACCTGATCGACAAGTTGCTGAAACTTCCCACGCCGTACTACGACACGCATGCGGCGGGGATGATCCAGTCGAAGATCTCGTTCGACGCGCACCAGCTTGCGTCGGCCGCCTCCGGCGCGCTGACGAATGCGATCCGGTCGACCCTGACGATCACGGTGAGTTTCGGCTACCTGCTATGGCTCAACTGGAAGCTGACGCTGCTGACATTCCTCGTCGTGCCCGTCGTCGGCGTAGTCATCCGCTATTTCAGCCGCCGGCTGCGGCGCATCGCCCGCGACATCCAGGATCGCTCAGGGTCGATGTCGCAGGTGCTGGAGGAATTGATCAACGGTCACCGCGTCGTGCGCATCTTCGGCGGCGAGGAGTACGAACGTGAGCGCGCGGTGGGCGCGGCCAACAAGCTGCGCAATGCGATGACCAAGGAATCGTCGGCCACCGCGGCCAGTTCGCCGCTGACCGTTTTCTTCGCCGCCTGCGCTGTGGGGACGATCGTGTGGATCGCCCTGCAGCAGAACGAAGGTGGCCGCTTCGATTTCGCGCTGTTCATGTCCTATGTCGTGGCGCTGCTGACACTGCTTGAGCGGTTGAAGGGACTGTCCGGCATCAATGCGGCAATCCAGCGCGGCCTCGCGGCGTCCGAGAGCATCTTCGGCCTGCTCGATCACGAAGAGGAAGCGGATAGCGGCACCGTCGCGCTCGACCGCTGCCGCGGCGAGGTGCGCTTCGAGCGGCTCTCGCTGCGCTACAGCGGCAACGAGCATGACGCGTTATCCGACATCACGTTGACGGTGGTCCCCGGCGAGACCGTCGCGCTGGTGGGAGCATCCGGCAGCGGCAAGACCTCGCTCGTCAATCTTGTGCCACGCTTCTACGAGCCGACGGCCGGACGCCTTTTCATCGACGGCCACGATGTCACCACGCTGACGTTGAAGAGCCTGCGCGCGCAGATCGCGATGGTGTCGCAGGACGTGCTGCTCTTCAACGACACGGTCGCCGCCAACATCGCCTATGGCGCGATGGCGGGTGCCAGCCGCGAGGAAGTGGAACGCGCAGCCGCGGCGGCCCATGCGCTCGACTTCATCCGCGCGATGCCGGAGGGCTTTGACACGATCGTGGGCGAGCACGGCGTGCGCCTCTCCGGCGGGCAGCGGCAGCGCGTCGCGATCGCGCGCGCGATCCTGAAAAACGCGCCGCTGCTGATCCTCGACGAGGCCACGTCGGCGCTGGATTCGGAATCGGAGCGGCAGGTGCAGGCGGCGCTCGAGACGCTGATGCACGGCCGCACCACGATCGTGATCGCGCACCGGCTATCGACGATCGAGGGCGCCGATCGCATCGTGGTGCTCGACGCCGGTCGCATCGTGGAAACGGGCACCCACGTCACGCTGCTGGCCAGTGACGGCGTGTATGCGCGTCTGCACCGGATCCAGTTCGCGCCGGCCGCGCTCCAGGAAGTCGGCGCCGCCGTCGCCGCGACGTCGTGAGCGGCGTCTTCGCGGACGTGCGCGCCGGCATGCTGACGGTGTGGCACGACGCGGCGATCGCCACCGCTGACGCCCCCGAGACGGCCACCGCGGACGACGCGTGGACATGGATTGCCGCCAACCATCGCTGCAATTGCGAACTATGGGCGCAGGAGGATGCGGCGCGACGCGTGGACGTGCCGGCGGAAGCCATCGCCGCGAACAAGCGCGCCATCGACGGCCTCAACCAGCGGCGCAACGATGCGGTCGAGCGCATCGACGAAGCCCTGCTGGCACGGATTGCGGGCGTGACACCCGGGCCTGAGGCCTGGCACAACGCGGAGACTGCCGGCGCAATGATCGATCGACTGTCAATCCTCGCGCTGAAAGTACTGCACATGGGCATCGAAGCCACGCGCATGGATGCCAGCGCCGAGCATCGCACGGCGTGCGCGGCGAAACTGGAGCGATTGCGAGCGCAACGAGAAGACCTCTCGCGTTGCCTCGACACGTTGCTCGCGCGCGCTTCGACCGGTCATGCGTTCTGGCGCATTTACCGACAGTTCAAGATGTACAACGATCCGTCGCTCAATCCGGCGTTGTACCGGCGGGCGAGGTCCGATTCTTAGCGACGTTGCGTGTTCTGTTGGTTGTGGCGCGGTGCGCGTTCAGTTTGTTGTGGCGCGGTGCGGGGCGAGCCGGCTGGGGTGGGCTCCATCGCCGCAAAGCGTGTGGTCGGGCGCGTGACGGCAAAAAATGGATGGCTCGATGAACCCGACCATCTATTTTTTGCCACACGCGCGGCGCCCACGCGGCTCAAAGTCGCCCGCCCCAGCCAGCTCGCCCCGCATCGTTTCCCGGTCGCGGCAAAGACACGGCGGATGGCGTTGCCCATTGGCCTGTAGGCGAGGCTTTAGCCTCGCCTACAGTGGCAGTGGCTGCGAATTGTTTTTGCCTACTACCGAAGAACATCTCCACGGCCGCGGTGAGCGGCAGGCCGCGGCTACGCCGAACAACAAGCGTCACGCCACGAATACATCAAGACTCTCGATCGCGGTGCGGACTGCATCCACTTCGATCGCTTCCATGCACAGCGGTCGCGCGCATCGTCCCGCGGTCGTGCCAAACAGCCGTTCGCAGCGCCGCGCCCACGGTACCTCGCGAAAGAACTGGATCGTCTGGTCGCGGCATGGAAACGGATCCACCGTGACGGCGCGTCCCGGCATATCGGCGAAGAAAGCACCGGGGCCGCAGATGAGCGCGGAACCGGGTCCGAACAGCGTTACGGTGGGAACGCCAACGATCCGTCCCAGATGCGCAATGCCGGTGTCGGGGCAGACGAGTAACCGCGCTTGAGCGAGGACCGTCCACAGCGTGGTCAAGGACAGCGTGCCCAGGATGCGGGCTCGCGCTGCATCCGGGTCGATGGCCTCGATCATCGACGCCTCGCCGGGACCGGCACTCCACACCACGCGCAGTCCGCGCGACTCGAGCCATGCGGCGAGCACGCGCCAACGCTCGGGCGACCACAACTTCAGCAGCGAACTCGCCCCGACGTGCAGCACCGCATAGTTCGCGCCAAAGTCCGGGGCGTCGGTTGCTGCGGGCGCGGGCCAATCCACCCCACGATACGGCGCGGGGGCAGGGCCGGCGACCAGTGCGGCCGCCGTTTCACCGAAGGGAGTTGGCACCGCTGAGTACGGGAGCAACTCGTCGACCGGCCAGTTCTTGTGATCGGGGCGATCGCGTGCGATACCGATGATCCAGCGAGCGCCGATCGCACGCGCCAGCCACGACCAGCGGTTGTCGGCTGGCAGGATCGCGAGATCGAAGCGCGGCTGACGCAGCAGCGGCCAGAACGTGGCGAGATCGCGCGGATCCAGCGGATACACATCGACGTCGTAGGGACGTGCGGCGTACAGCGCAACATATGCGCGCGGCGCGGTCATCACGATCGTGGCCGCCGGGTAGGCTCCGCGCAGCTTGGCGAGCAGCGCGGTCAGCATCAGCGTATCGCCGAGCAGCAGGTGATGCAGCACCAGGATGCGGTGCGGGGCGACGGGCCGGTGGCGACCAATGCCCCAACGCACCAGCGCCAACGCCACGCTCAAGAAACGCAGCGGCCCGCGGCTACCCGCCAATGGCGGCCTCGGCGGCGAGCTGGCGCAGACTTTCCTCCAGGATCACCAGCGACAACACCTGCTCGGCCAATCCCGGCGCACGGCGGTAGGCGGCCACGATCGCTGCCGTTCCCGCCGCGGCAATTTGCCCATTGGTGAGGTGTTCGAGCGACGCGGCAAGCAGTGGCAGGCGCGCGGCGAGATCGCCGTCGAGCCAACCCCGAAGTGGCGGATTGAAGCCCCGTTTCTTGCGCGTGAACGCGCCGAGGCGCTCCAGATCCGGCGCCAAAGCCGCCAGGAAATGTTTGGAAGGCGTGGTAAAGCGCTGCGCGGGCGGCAACGCGAGAACCGCCTCGACGAAACGATGGTCGAGCAGTGGCGCGCGCAGTTCCAGCCCATGCGCCATCGTCATCAGGTCGGCTTTGCGCAGCACATATTCCGGCAGGTAGTTGGCGAAATCCCAGCGCAGCAGCCGGTCTTCGCGCGTGGTCGCGGCCAGCTCGGGCGGGCGCCAGTAGTGCGCAGGCAGCGTGCGCATGGCTGGTTGCAGCAGCCGACGCTGATTGGGCGTCAGTCCGGAAAAGCGCAGCGCGTAGGCGTCCTCCCACGACAGCGACAACTCGCCGGCGATCTTGCGCCAGCCCTTGGCGCCGGCGCCAGGCAGCACCGGCAGCGGCAACGTGAAATCGCCGCGCCACGCGTTGCGCAGGTGCTTGCCGATGCGCTTGTAGCCGGCGAAAAGTTCATCGCCGCCGTCGCCGCCCAGCACCACCTTGACATGCGGCACCGTGCCGCGCGCGAGGTACCACGTGGGAAACGACGACGGATCGGCAAACGGCTCGTCGAGCGCCGCGACGATGCTCGCAAAATCGCTGCCGAGCGTGGTCGGCACCGCGATGCTCGCGTTGGCCAGGCCCAGCGCCTCCGCGGTTGCGCGCGCCTCCGCACTTTCGTCGAACGACGAGCCCGGGAACGCGGCCGAGAACGACGTCATGCCCGCGTGCCCGGTGGCCGCCAGCCGGCATGCAATCGTGCCGGAGTCGATGCCGCCGGAAAGAAAAATGCCGAGCGGTCGATCGGCCACCAGGCGCAGTTCGATGGCTTCGTCCAACAGGTGGCCGTAGTCATCCGTGGCCACCGCTTGCGGCGACCAGTAGCGATGCGCGGTCAGCGCCCCGTCATCGAGTGAATACTCGAGGCGATGCCCGTTGGGCAGGCGCGCGATGTTCGAAAATATCGTGCGCGGCGCCGGAATGTAGCGATGCGCGAGATAAGCATCGATCGACTCGGGTGCCAGTCCACGCGCGTCCCCCGGCAGCCACGGCAACACGCTGCGCACGGTCGATCCGAAGGCCAGGGCACCGTCGCGATGCGCATAGACGAGCGGCTTCAAACCCAGCCGGTCCCGCACGAGATGTACGCGGCGCGTACGGAAGTCAACCAGCGCGAACGCAAACATGCCGCGCAAACGCGGCAGCAAGCCCTCGATACCCCACGCCACATAGCCGTTCAGGATGAACTCGGTGTCCGACCGGGTGCGGAAGCACACCCCTTGCGCCTGCAATTGCGCGGCATC
>JANMCS010000600.1:0-7934 GCA_031361405.1 Betaproteobacteria bacterium | reverse complement strand
GATGAACGAACGCGCGCTGGCGTGGATCGTCGAGGAACGCGCCTTGAAGGCGGCACTGCTGCCGCAGGCCATTGCCGCGGGCGTGGCACTTTACGGCGGGGCGCCGTTCGTCGGATTGTCGTGGTCGGCGGACGCGGCGCGCGTGTCGCTGGGCGCGACGGACGGCGCAGCCGAAACGACAGGGCAGGAACTCGCGGCCCGGCTGCTCGTGGGCGCCGATGGCATCCGGTCCTGGGTGCGCGCGGCTGCCGGCATCGTCGCCGCGCCGAAGGGCTACGGCCAGACCGCCGTCGTGGCCAATTTCGCGTGCGCCAACGCGCATCATGGTGTGGCCCGCCAATGGTTTCGCAACGATGGTGGGGTGCTGGCATGGCTGCCGTTGCCGGGCCGGCGGATCTCGATGGTATGGTCGGCGCCGGATGCACTGGCCGAGGAACTGCTGGCGTTGGCGCCGGCCGCTCTTGCCGAGCGCGTGGAGGGGGCCGGAGGTGGGGCGCTGGGGGTCCTCGCGCCCATCACGCCCCCGGCCGGATTCCCGCTGGCCCTGTTGCGGCTGCCCACCACCGTGGCGCATCGGCTGGCCCTGGTCGGCGATGCCGCGCATGGGATCCATCCACTCGCCGGACAGGGGGTGAACCTCGGTTTCGGGGATGTGGAGGCGCTGGTCCAGGTGTTGCGGGAGCGGGGACCGGTGGACGATCCCGGCGCACCGATCCTGCTCGAACGTTTTGCACGGCGCCGGGCGGAGCCGGTGCTGGCGATGCAGGCCGTCACCGACGGGCTGGTCCGGCTGTTCGGGCCACCCGCGCCGTGGTTGAAGTCGCTTCGCAATGTGGGCCTGGCTGCCGTTGATCGGCTTCCCGGCGTCAAGCGTTTCATGGCGCAACCTGCGCTGCGCTAGACTGTCGAAGTCTGCTATACCCTTTGCCGTGGAGAAATCATGAAGGTTGCAACCCCGTTCGCTGCCCGTATCCGTCGGGCCGGCTGTACCGCGCTGGCCGCGGCCGCGCTGGCGGTCGTCGCCCTGCCGGCGGCCGCCCAGCTGGTCGAAAAGGCGGCGCCGCTCACCGCCGAAGCCCAGGCGCTCAAGAAGTCGCTCGAGCAGAAATTCCCGGGCGGCGATATCCGTGGCGTGGTCAAGACGGCCTATTTCGGGTTGTACGAGGTGCAGTTCGATGATCGCGTGATCTATACGGATGCCAAGGCCAAGTACCTGCTGGTCGGCTCGGTCTATGACACCGAGTCGAAGACCAACCTGACGGAAGACCGGCAGCGCAAGCTGAATCGCGTTGACGTCAGCAAGCTGCCGCTCGACATGGCGATCAAGAAGGTGAAGGGTACCGGCGAGCGCACGCTGGTCGTGTTCTCCGATGCCGACTGTCCGTTCTGCGCCAAGCTTGAGCAGGAGATGAAGAGCGTCGACAACGTCACCATCTACACGTTCCTCTTCCCGATTGACCAGCTGCACCCTGACGCGGCGCGCAAGTCGCGCGCGATCTGGTGCGCGCCCGACCGTCAACAGGCATGGGATGCGTTCTTCGAGAGCGGCGTCGTTCCTGACAACAAGGGTGACTGCGGCGATCCCATCGCCCGCACTGCCGAGCTTGGCGCCAGGTTCAAGGTGACGGCCACGCCGACGCTGCTGTTCGCCGACGGCTCGATCGTTCCCGGCGCCATTCCGGCCGCGCGCATCGACACCGAGTTGAAGAGTGCCGACGCTGAATTGAAAAAACTCGCAGCCGTCAAGAAGTAGCCTGTACCCGGTTTAGAATGCGGCCACGGCATTGCGCCGAGGGCCGCATTTTCTTTTTGGCAAAGGATTCACCATGGCGATTCTCGATTTTCTCAAGAAACAGTTCATCGACATCATCGAGTGGACGGACGACTCGCGCGATACGTTGAGCTTCCGCTTTCCCGACGAGGACAAGGAAATCAAGAACGGCGCGCAGCTCGTCGTGCGCGAATCGCAGGCGGCGCAGTTTGTCTACCTCGGCGAATTCGGGGATACGTTCGGCCCGGGCAAGCACACGCTCACCACCGACAACATCCCGATCCTCACCAATCTCAAGAGCTGGAAATACGCGCTGCAAAGCCCGTTCAAGGCCGATGTCTACTATGTCGTCACGCGACTTTTCACCGGCAACAAGTGGGGCACCGCCAACCCGATCATGATGCGCGACGCCGACTTCGGGATCGTCCGCCTGCGTGCGTTCGGCACCTACGATTTCCGCATCGTCGACGTCAAGAAATTCCTGAAGGAGGTGGCGGGCACCGACGATCACTTCCGCCTGGACGAATTCAACGACACGATGCGCTCGCGGCTGGTCAGCGTGTTCACCGACGCGCTGGCGGGCTCCAAGATCCCGGCGCTCGACGTGGCCTCGCGCTATACCGAGCTGGGTGAGGCGCTGCTGCCGCTCATCAATCCGGCGATCAACGCCAAGTACGGCCTCGAGATGACCACGTTCATCGTCGAGAACGTCTCGGTGCCGCCCGAGGTGGAGGCAGCGATCGACAAGCGCTCGAGCATGGCCGCTGTCGGCAATCTCAACGACTATGTCAAGTTCCAGATGGCGCAGGGGTTGGGGCAGCCGGGCGGTGGCGGCGGCATCGGCGGCGCCGGCGCGGAACTCGCGATGGGCATGGCGATGGCGCAGCAGATGATGAATCAGACCGGTGGGCTGATGGCACAGGGCACGCCCGGCATCCAGGCACCCGCCGCGCCCGCGGCGGCTGCCGCTGCTGCGCCCGAGCTCATGACGCCGGCGCAGGCCGCGCAGATGCTCGGTGTGGCCGAGTCCGACGTGCTGGCCAGCCTCGAGGCCAACGACTTGAAGGGCCGCAGGATTGGCACGCAGTGGCGGGTCACGCGCGGTGCGATCGATGCCTTCCTGAAGGGATGACGATGACGATGCATCATGATGGCGGCCGCCGCGCGCTGCTGGCGTTCGCACTGTGGTCGGGCCTGGCGCTGCTGGTGGCGCCCGCGCTGGCGCAGGATCCCCGGACCAGCGAAGCGCAGCGGGTGGCCCGCGAATGGCTCGCGTTGTCGGATGCCGGTGATGCCAAGGCCACCCACGATGCGGCCTCGGCCAAGTTCAAAGGTGCGTTGACGGTGGACCAGTGGGGGCAGGCGCTGGCCCAGGCGCGCGTGCCCTATGGTGCCGTCAAGGCGCGCACGCTCACCGCGGCGCAGCCGGCGCTGGAGGCGCCCAACATGCCCGCCGGGGTCTACGTGATGTTGCTTTATCGCACCAACTTTGCCGCGCGCGATGCATCCGAAACCATCACGATGGAGCGCGAAGCCGACGGCATCTGGCGCATCGTCGGCTACTCGATCCGCTAGCGCAGTGACGCGTTCACCGCGCCGATGAGCGAGACCTCCGCCATCTCCAAGTTCGCCTGCCCGGCATGCGGCGGCGAGGCGAACTGGAATCCGGCGAAGCAGAAACTCGTCTGTCCGTTCTGCGGCGTGGAATCCCCCGCCAGGCTCGACACGGCCACGGGCAATATCGTCGAGCATGATCTGGTCGCCGCGATGCGCGGCATCGGCGACGAGGCCCGCGGCTGGAAGGCCGACAAGCGCCAGGTGCGCTGCCAGAGTTGCAACGCGATCTCGGTGTTCGATCCGAAGCGGCAGGCCCAGAATTGCGAATTCTGCGGCTCGGCGCAACTCGTGCCCTACGAGGAAACCAAGCCGGCATTCCGGCCGGAGTCGGTGCTGCCGTTCACGGTCAGCGAAGCGTCGGCGCGCGATCGCATCCGCCAGTGGTACGGCAAGCTCTGGCTGGCGCCCAACGCGCTGAAGCGCCGCGCGCTCACCGACACGGTCAAGGGACTCTACCTGCCGTACTGGACCTTCGACGCGCAAGCCGACGCGCAATGGACGGCCGATGCCGGGCACTACTACTACACGACCGAAACCTATTCCGAAGGCGGCCAGACCCGTACGCGGCAGGTGCAGCACGTGCGCTGGGAACCCGCTGCGGGCTCGCTGTCGCATTTCTTCGACGACGATCTCGTCTGCGCCTCGGTGGGCGTGCATCCGGGCCTGCTGCGCGGCATCGAACCCTTCCCGACGGCCACGCTCAAGCCCTACGACGCCGGCTACGTCGCCGGCTGGGTGGTCGAGCGCTACCAGATCGATCTCGTTGGCGCGGCGCAGAAGGCGCGTGCGGTGATGGACGGCAAGGTACAGATGCTGTGCGCGCAGGCCATTCCCGGCGACACCTATCGCAACCTCGTCGTGCAGACGAGCTACACGCGGCAGACGTTCAAGCACATCCTGGCGCCGGTCTGGCTCATGTCCTATACCTACGGCGCGCGGGCGTTCCAGTGCGTGCAGAACGGCGTCACCGGCGCCATCCAGGGCGAGTATCCGAAGAGCCCGTGGAAGATCGCGTTCCTCGTGCTCGCGATCTTCGTCGGCCTGGTGCTCGTGCTGTCCGTGGCCGGCGGCGGCCGCTGATCGCGACGCCGATCGTGCGCGACACGGTGCGGGTGGGTTCCCGGCAATTGGGTCCTCCGCCGTTGGATCCTTTGTTGGGCCCTCGTGTGGATCCTCCGCCATTCGCGCATCCGGCGTTCGCGCCCTTCCGGCCGTGGCTTGTTGCGGGCACGATGCCGGACCTCCCACAGTTGAACGCATGGGCAATCGAACGCAACCTCGCACTGGATTGCGGCATGCCGCTGACGTTTGTCGCGGCCGCGCGCCCGACTGCCATTGCGTACGAACAGGCGATCGCGACGCACGGCCGGATCGGCATTCGTCCGGACACCTGGCACGACACGCTCAACGCGCTGGTGTGGCTCACATTGCCACGCACCAAGTGCGCGCTCAATGCAGTGCACGTCGAAGCGACCGCGGTGCCGGTCCGGCATGCGCGCACGCGCGAGCGCGACGCGGCGACGCTGTTCGACGAATCCGGACTCATCCTCGCCTGCGCCGATGACAATCTCGTTGATCTCCTGCGCCGGCGTGCGTGGACGGCGCTGTTCGTCGATGCGTGCGCCCGGGTGGCAGCCGCGTTCGTGCCGTTGATCGTGGGCCACGGCATGCTCGACAAGCTGCGCCGTCCCTGGCGCGGCATCACGGCGCATGTGCTCGTCGTGCCCATGGCGGTGGGCGACCCCGCCGACCCGTTGGTGCAGACGGCGCTGGACGTCGCCGTGGCGGCGCGTGTACGGGCGCGCCCCTTTCTGCCGGCCACGCTGCTGCCGCTGCCGGTGGCCGGCCTGCCCGGTTGGGACGGGGAGGGGTTGGGGCCGCGCCTCTTCGATGATGTTTCGGTGTTCCGTGCGTCCGTGCTAGTGTGATCGTTGACCGTGTCGGCGTCGGAAAGGCGGACCGCACCGTGAAAACCAGTCGCATCGCCGCAGTCGTGCTGGCACTCATCGGGGTGGCCCTGGCCGCGTACGTCGAGTTCGGCTCGCCGCGCGCCGCCGCGGTGGAGCGGTCGTTCGGGTGGTTTGCCTATGAGGCCGGCCCGTGGGTGGTGCTGGGGGTGCTGGCAGTGCTCTCGCCGTTTGCGCGCGCGCTGGCAGCCGTGGCCATCGTCATGCTGGCCGTCGAGCTCTTTGCCTATGCGCGCGTTTTCGTCGCACCCGATGGTTTCGAGAACGCGATCATCTACTACTACAAGCCGTTCTACGACATGGCAGTGATCGCCGCCGGCGTGCTGGCTGGCTTCCTGCTTGGCAAGACGGGCTCGCGGCGTCGCTGAGAACGAGCCGCAGCCGGCATCACCGGTGCGGTTGTCCGAGGTCCTGCAGCGCCTGCGGCAGGTCGGCCGGCCGTTGCACGATTGCATCGGCGCTTGCCAGTTCCTCCCGCGTACCGTAGCCCCACAACACGCCGACGCTGCGCGCGCCGTTCATGCGCGCAGCGCGCAAGTCATGCGAGCGGTCGCCGATCATGATGGCGCATTCCGGATCGATGTTCTCGGTGGCGACGAGATGCGCCAGCAGCTTCACCTTGTCGTCGAAGCGGCCGGCCAGGTCGGCTCCGTACACGCCCGCCAGTTGGCCGTGGAACCCGAACAGCGTGACGATGCGCCGCGCGAAGACCTCCGGTTTGGACGTGCACAGGTACATCGGCGTCGTGCTGCCGGCCATCAGCGCCATCGCCTCGGGGATGCCGTCGTAGACGATGTTCTCGCGCCAGCCGATGTCGCCGAAGCGCTCGCGATAGAAACCGATCGCCTGTTCGACCATGTAGGCGTCGTCCGTATCGAGCAGCCAGCGGAAGGATTCGCGCAGCGGCGGCCCGACGCAGCGCCGCAGCGCCTCGTCATCCGGCGGGGGTGCGCCGAGCCGCTCGAGCGCGAACAGGATCGAGCGCGAGATGCCTGGATAATTGTCGGTGAGCGTGCCGTCCAGGTCGAGCAGCCACGCCGACGTGGGCGTGCTCATCGGGACCCGCCCGCAGGCAACAGCCGCACCCGGTAGTCCACCAGCGCACCTTCGCGCCCCGCCTCCCAATGCACGCAATAGCGGCGCGCCACGGGCGCGGCGAACAAACCTGCCGCATCGCTCGCCTCCTCGCGGGAAACGGTGCTGATGATCGCGCTGCCCTCGCGATAGCGGATGTCGAAGTAGACCGGCATCCGGGCCTCGAAGCGATAGTCGATACGGGCGCCCGATGGCAGCAGCATGCATTCCTCATGGATTTCGTAAGGCGCGATTGCGAATGCCGTCACGGCCTTGGTCTCGCCCGCGGTCATCGTCTCGCCGGCGCAGGCCGCGAGCGGCAGCGCGAGCCACGCCACCAGGCCGCGAACCTTCATCCGCGCCGCTTGCGCAATACGCGCCAGTCCTCGGCCAGCATCGCGAAGCGCAGGTGATCGCGCCAGCGCCCGCCGATCTTGACGTAGCGCCGCGAAAAACCTTCCTGCGTGAAACCGGTGTGCTCGGCCAGCGCCACCGAGCGCACGTTGGCCGGCTGGATGTTCGCCTCGACCCGATGCAGCTTCAGGTGCCGGAACGCTACATCGAGCGCCAGTGCCATGCCTTCGCGCATGAAGCCGTGGCCGATGTACGGTGAAAATCCGTAGTAGCCGAGATAGGTGCTGCGAAACACGCCGCGGACGATTTCGGAGAAATTGAACACGCCGGCGATCGCATCGTCGTCGCGTGTCAACATGAGGAAGCTCGCGTGCGTGACCGGCGTGGCGGTGCCGGCAAAGCGGTCGACAAATGCCACGAAGCGTTCGCGGGTGGCCGGCGCGCTGGTCCAGCGGCCGTGTTCGCGCCGGCTGCGCAGCGACGCGGCGACAAAGGCGGCCGCATCGCGGCGCTGCGGCGGGCGCAAATAGACACGGGATCCGGAGATCGTCGGGGCGGACACGTGCGTAGGCATAATGCGAAGTTTACTTGACGATGCGGAGCGGCTCGCGATGGCGGCATGGGTGGAAGGACGGGTGACCGGCAGGCGGCAATGGACCCGCAACCTGATTTCGCTGCAGGTCAGCGCGCCGGAGGTCGTCTTCGTGGCCGGCCAATTCGGCCGCCTGGCGTTGCCGGCGCCCGCGGGCCACAATGAACCGATGATCGGCCGGCCGTATTCGTTCGTGAATCCGCCGGGGGTCCAACCCCACGAGTTCTATTTCATTGTCGTGCCCGAGGGGCCCCTGTCACCGCGCCTGGCCGTGCTGGCGGCGGGTGACGCCATCTGGCTGGCGGCGCGCGCCAACGGCTTCTTCAGCATCGGCGAGCTGCCCGAAGCGGACGCGCTGTGGTGCCTGTCCACGGGCACCGGCATCGGTCCGTTCCTGTCGATGCTGCGCACCGCTGAGGCGTGGGCGCGCTTCCCGCGCATCGTGCTGGTCCATGGCGTGCGGCATGCCGAGGAATTGAGTTTCCAGGACGAGATCGCGGGCATTGCGCAGGCGCATCCCGGGGCCTTTACCTATGTGCCGATGGTCAGTCGCGAAGCG
>JANMCS010000581.1:0-1267 GCA_031361405.1 Betaproteobacteria bacterium | reverse complement strand
GCAGTGGACCGCACCGTGCTGATGGTCGAGCACAACCTGTCGGTCGTATCGACGCTGGCCGACCGCATCACCGTCCTCGCGCGCGGCGAAATTCTCGCCGAGGGCCGATACGAGACGGTTTCGCAGCATCCCGAGGTCATCACGGCCTATCTTGGAGCCGGACATGCCTGAGGTCGTCGGTGGACAGCGTCCGCCCGTCGCCGCGTCGGTCCCGCTGCTCGCCGTGCGCGGGCTGCACGCCTGGTATGGCGAATTGCACGTTCTGCATGGCGTGGATTTCGATGTCGCGGCGGGCGAAGTGGTCACGCTGCTCGGACGCAACGGCGCCGGCAAGACCACGACGCTGAAGTCGATCATGGGCGCGGTGCCCCGGCGCGACGGCTCGATTGCCTTCGAGGGCGCGGAAACGATCGCGCTGGCATCGAACCGCATTGCGCGGCGCGGCATCGCGTGGTGTCCCGAGGAGCGGGGAATCTTCGCCAGCCTGAGCGTCGAGGAAAACCTGCTGCTGCCGCCGATCGTGCGGGAAGGCGGGCTGCCTCTTGCGCAGATCTACGAGCTGTTCCCCAATCTCCGCGAACGGCTGACGAGCCAGGGCACCAAGCTCTCGGGCGGGGAACAGCAGATGCTCGCGATCGGCCGCATCCTGCGCACCGGCGCGCGGTTGTTGCTGCTGGACGAGCCCACGGAAGGGCTGGCGCCGGTGATCGTGCAGCAGATCGGCCGCACCATCGCGCAATTGAAGCAGCGCGGCTTCACGATCCTGCTGGTCGAACAGAATTTCCGGTTTGCGGCCACCGTCGCGGACCGGCATTACGTGATCGAGCACGGCCGGGTGGTGGACATGATCCGGAATGCCGAACTCGAAGCCAATATGGCGAAGTTGCACGATTATCTCGGGGTCTAGTCAGAACGAACCCCTTCACGCACGGAGGAACCATGAACGCTTTCAAACGCAATATGCTCGGCCTCGCCGTCGCTGCCACCCTGGCCGCCGGCGTCGCCCACGCGCAGGTGTCGGACAACATGATCAAGCTCGGCGTCCTGACCGACATGTCGAGCCTCTACACCGACCTGGCAGGCGCCGGCTCGGTGCTGGCCGCGAAGATGGCGGTGGAGGATTCCGGCATCGAGAAGCGCGGCTACAAGGTGGAGGTGATTTCCGCCGACCACCAGAACAAGCCGGACATCGGCTCGGGCATCGCGCGCCAGTGGTATGACGTCGACAAGGTCGACGCGATCCTCGACACGCCCAATTCCGGCGTCG
>JANMCS010000567.1:0-4928 GCA_031361405.1 Betaproteobacteria bacterium | reverse complement strand
CGACGCCGGCCTGGGCCCCGGGGGCGTTGCCCGCTTACGAGCCTGTTTGGTCTTTCGATTCTCCCGTCGCACGGGCAATCATCTGGTCAACGGCGGTCGCGGTATGAACGGCAACCAGTTCAATCTCCGGATGGGCATTTGCAAACACGCGAAATGTTTCATCTGCAAAGGCCTGACCGATACGCTCAACTTCGGAAAAATCGAGAACAACGACTTTGAAGCGGTCTACTCGCGCCAGCATACGTTTCGCCTGCGAGCGCGAAACTAGCTGATCATCCCCGTACCGGGCTAATCTCACCGGCACTACGGTCTTAGTGAACCCGAAATCTTCGGATTCTGCACTAGCGAACTTATCGAACACCGAGCGCTCTGTCCGCGCAGTGTGATTGTTCAGAATCATGTTTACGGAAGTCCCCTGACCCTTCCCTTCATCCATGATCCAGTCTTCCGGTTCGCCAAATTTGTGGCTGAAGTAGACATCGCCCGAGAATAGCCAAAAGTCATCCACCATCCGTGAGGTAAAGAAGATGCCCTCGCCTGAATGATTCGCTGGGTCTGTAGTTAGTTTTCCCTTCGCCAGCTCAAGGACCGCATGTCGTTGATCTTCCAGGCCGAAGCGTTGGCAGATCTTCAGGAAGATACCAATTCCGTCGTCTCTTATCGACATCCGCGTAGTAGTCGCGTTGCGTTCAACGTACACACCAATATGGTGTCCCTCAGAGTGATCAATCGCATTGTTGAACATCTCGGTAAATGCATGGTGCCAGATGTCGCGCACATTCTTGGGGAGGTTTTCTACGAGTAGCAGTACATCTTCGCGCCAGACTTGATCTTCTTCGGGACGCTCCGCCACGTCATATGTTCCCCACCAACTGACAACCGGCTGGAGTTCATAGACTCGAGCTTTCGTCCTGCCGGTCTCGCGAAGAGCCCCGCCTTGCACCAAATTCTGGACATGGCGATGTGCGCCCTGACGCGTAATCTCGAACTTGGCCGCCGTGATTGACGCAATGTCAGAGTGGTGCCGCTCGACGTTGTCGAGTATGAATTTGCGGATCACTTCGCCGCGCGGCTTGACCTTTGGTGACATGGATTTATTGTAAACTTATAAGACCATTATTGTAAACTTATCGAAGGACATTTGTAAAGACCGGAGCGTCTTTCCAACTATTGCCGCACCTTTCTCGTCCTCATCGGCAATGCCTTGGCACCAAAGGCAACGCAATACACCCATGCAATTTAGCGTTGGAGAGAAAACGGCCCCGGGTTGGGGCCGCCATAGTTGAGTTTGGTGCCGGCAGTAGGAATCGAACCCACGACCAACGGTTTACAAAACCGCTGCTCTACCCCTGAGCTATGCCGGCAGTGACTACTTGATGACTTGCAGATGCGACGGCCGCGTCCTGGGCTTGGTCGGATCCTTGCCGCCCTTGGCGGGGTCGGGATTGAGCGTGGGCGCGTCGAGGTCCTTGGGCGCGGTGGCGTCCACCAGCGAAGCCACCGCATCGGTGGGCGCCGCGAACGCAAAGCCATAGCCCGTTTCCTTGGCGAAGACGCCGGACACGGCGCTCATCGGCACGGACACTTCCTGCGACGCGCCGTTGAAGCGCGCCGAGAACTGGACCCACTCGTTGTCGATGGTCAGCTTCCGCGTGGCGGAGGGGCTGACGTTGAGCACGATCTCGCCATTCTTGACGAAGGCCACCGGCACCCTCGTCTCGTCGTTGACCTTGACCGCGAGATACGGCGTCAACGAGTTGTCGCCGCACCATTCGCAGATGGCGCGGATCAGGTACGGCTTGGCGGATTGCTCGGACATGGGGAAAGCATACTTCGGGCGTGCGTCCGGGTGCAACCGCCCCGGGCGCCCGCCCGCGGTCGCTACTTGCGCATCCCGCGTTCGGCGCTGGTCAGCGCCTCGGAGAAGGCCGGCCGCGCAAACAGGCGCTCGGCGTACTTCATCAGCGGGGCGGCCTGCTTGGGCATCTGGATGCCGTAGTAGTCAAGCCGCCACAGGAGCGGCGTGATGGCCACGTCGAGCATCGAGTAATCCTCGCCCAGCATGTGCTTGTGCTTGGCAAACACCGGCGTGATCTGCAGCAGCGCGTCGCGCACGAGGCCGCGGGCCTTTTCCGCATTCTTCTGGTTGTTGCCTTCCAGCGCGTCGATGTGGCAGAACAATTCCTTTTCGAAGCGATGCAGGAAGAGCCGCGCGCGGGCGCGCATCACCGGATCGGCCGGCATCAGCTGCGGATGCGGAAAGCGGTCGTCGATGTATTCGTTGATGATGTTCGACTCGTGCAGGACCAGGTCGCGCTCGACCAGCACCGGCACCTGGTTGTACGGATTCATCACGGCGAGATCCTCGGGCTTATGATCGAGGTCGACGTCGATGATCTGGAAATCCATGCCTTTTTCGTGCAGCACGATACGGCAGCGCTGGCTGAACGGGTCGGTGGTCCCGGAGTAGAGGGTCATCATATTGTTATCTCCCTGCGCGCGGCGGACCGCCGCGTGATGTCAAGCGTGAGCCGAAAGGCGGGACTTCCGGCGCGTGGACCCGCGAGGTCCACGCTGCAATGCAACGGGGCACGGACGCTGCCGTGCCCCGCGCGAATGATGGGTGACGCCCGGTCAATGCAACTTCTTCCAGATCGAGCGCTTGAGGACATACACCAGCGCGAACAGCACGCCCAGATACAGCAGCACGATGATGCCCAAGCTGATGCGCTTGTTCTTGACGGGCTCCGCCGCGTAGTCGAGGAAGTTGACGAGGTCGGCGACGAACGCCTGGTACTGCACCGGCGTGAGCGTACCCGGCGCATCAGGGTCGGCAGCCACCGTGATCACTTCCCACTTGCCACCTTCGGCGGGCTCGAGCTTGGAGAAGCCCTTGATGGCGATGGACGCGGCAATGGCGCGCTCGTGGTTGTCGAACGACGTTGTCACGAGCTTGGTGGGCCCCGACAACTGCCACAGCACGTGCGGCATCGCCACTTTGGGGAACACGAGGTTGTTCCAGCCGGTGGGCGTGCCTTCGTCGCGATAGAAGGAGAGGAAATAGTTGTAGAGCCAGTCGGCGCCGCGGATGCGCGCCTCAAGCGAGAGGTCCGGCGGCACGGCACCGAACCACGCCCGCGCGTCGGCGGCCGCTATCGGACTGGTCATCGGCGCAGAGATCCGCTGGCCGCCCATCATGAGGTTGTCCTGGATCTGCTGCTCGGTGAGGCCGAGGTCGGTCAGGCGCTCGTAACGCAGGTACTTGAGGCCGTGACAGGTCTGGCAATAGTTGACGTAGTTGCGGGCGCCGCGCTGCAGCGACTCCGCATCGAGGCGATGGATCGGCGCAGGCTCGAGCCGGAGGTCGGCGCCCCCGGAAGCGCCGGCAACGCCGGCAACGGTGAAGAGAACCGCGGCGGAAAAGGTGGCGAGCTTGTTCATGCGATCACGTCGTCCTTTCCGGGACGGGCTTGGTCTTGTCGCGCGCCGTGTACCACGGCATCAGCAGGAAGAAAGCGAAATAGACAACGGTGAGCACGCGGGCGACGACCGTGGCCTTGTCGGCGGCGCCCAGGAGCGGCCAGCTCTGCGGAAACTGTCCCCAGACGGTGACCGGCACCACGCCGAGATAACCCAGGACGACGAACGAGATCACGAACGCCGCGAGCCAGCCCTTGTACAGGTTGCCGCGATAGCGGATCGAGCGCACGTTGCCGCGATCAAGCCACGGCAGCGCGAAGAAGATCATCACCGCGGCGCCCATCAGCAGCACGCCCCACACCTGGGTAGCGAAGAACGACGGCACGGCGCGCAGGATGGCGTAGTACGGCGTGAAGTACCACACCGGCGCAATGTGCTCGGGTGTCTTCAGCGGATCAGCCGGGATGAAGTTGTTGGCTTCGAGGAAGTAGCCGCCCATTTCCGGCACGAAGAACAGGATGGCCGAGAACACGCTGAGGAAGAACACCACGCCGACCATGTCCTTGATCGAGTAATAAGGATGGCTGTAGATGGCGTCGAGATGCAGCCCGGTCTTCGGATCGATGGGCTGCTTCTTGACGTCGATGCCGTCCGGATTGTTGGAGCCCACTTCGTGCAGCGCCAGCAGGTGGGAGGCGACGAGCCCCAGCAGCACCAGCGGGAACGCGATCACGTGGAACGCGAAGAAGCGGTTGAGCGTGACGTCGGAGATCGTGAAGTCGCCGCGGATCCACAGCGCCAGCCCGTCGCCGATGACGGGCAGCGTCGAGAACAGGTTGACGATCACCTGCGCGCCCCAGAACGACATCTGGCCCCACGGCAGCAAATAGCCGAAGAACGCCTCGCCCATCAGCACCAGGTAGATGAGGCAGCCGAAGATCCACAGCAGCTCGCGCGGCTTCTGGTAGCTGCCGTACATGAGGCCGCGGAACATGTGCAGGTACACGACGACGAAGAACATCGACGCGCCGGTGGAGTGCATGTAGCGGATGAGCCAGCCCCACTCGACGTCGCGCATGATGTATTCGACCGAGTCGAATGCAACCTTGGCGTCGGGCTTGTAGTTCATCGTGAGGAAGATGCCGGTGACGATCTGCATCACCAGCACCATCATCGCGAGCGAGCCGAAGTAGTACCAGAAATTGAAATTTCTCGGCGCGGGGTATTTGCCCCACTGGCTTTCCCACAACTGGGTCAGCGGAAATCGCGCGTCGATCCAGCCAAGAATCTTGTCCATCCATCCACTCCGTCAATAGTCCGTTCCGTCGTTCGACCCGCGCCAAGGCGCGGCGAGGTCCGGGGTCGTGCTGCTTGCCCTGGCCGCCTGCAACTACCTGTCAGCCGACGCCGATCACGATCTTGGCGTCGGACAGGAACTTGTAAGGCGGGATGACGAGATTGGTGGGCGCCGGCATCCCTCTGAAGACACGTCCGGCGAGATCAAATTT
>JANMCS010000543.1:0-5300 GCA_031361405.1 Betaproteobacteria bacterium | reverse complement strand
CGCATCGAATACGAGAACTCCTCGGCGCTGGGCAGCACGGCGATCAGCGCGCGCTTGGCGAGACGGCCGTGGCCGATTTCGCGGCGCTTGGGGCTGCCCACGCGGCCGGTTTCACCGGTGGCGAACGGCGGGAAGTTGTAGTGAAACATGAAGCGGTCGCGGAACTCGCCCATCAGGGCGTCGATGATCTGCTCGTCGCGCGCGGTGCCCAACGTGCCCACCACCAGCGCCTGCGTTTCGCCGCGGGTGAACAGCGCCGAACCGTGCGTACGCGGCAACACACCGGTGCGGATGTTGATGGGGCGAACGGTGCGCGTGTCGCGACCGTCGATGCGCGGCTCGCCGGCCAGGATCTGGTGGCGGACGATCTTCGACTCGAGTTCGAACATGAAATTGCCGACGGCGCGGGCGTAGTCGGGCGACGCATCGGCCGGCACGCATTCCGCGATCGCCTTCTTCGAAATTTCCTTCAGGCGCTGCTGGCGGGCCTGCTTCTGGCGCAACTGATACGCCTCGCGCAGGTCACCTTCGATGGCCGCGGTGACCTTGGCCATCATGGCTTCGTCCTTGGCCGGGGCCACCCAGTCCCAGAGCGGCTTGCCGCCTTCTTCCACCAGCGCGTGAATGAGTTCAATCACGGCTTGTTGTTGCTGGTGACCGAACACCACCGAGCCCAGCATCACTTCTTCCGGCAGCTCATGCGCTTCGGATTCGACCATCAGCACCGCGGCTTCCGTGCCCGCAACGACCAGGTCCAGCGTCGACGTGACGAGTTCGGATTTGCTGGGGTTGAGGATGTACTGGCCATCGATGTAGCCGACGCGTGCAGCGCCGATCGGGCCTGCGAACGGGATGCCCGAGAGGCACACAGCGGCCGAGGCACCGATCATCGCGACGATATCCGGATCGATTTCCGGATCCACCGACATCACGGTCGCGACGATCTGCACTTCGTTGTAGAACGCATCGGGAAACAGCGGCCGCAGCGGCCGGTCGATCAGGCGGCACGTCAGGATTTCCTTTTCCGACGGGCGGCCTTCGCGCTTGAAAAAGCCGCCGGGAATCTTGCCGGCGGCGTAGGTCTTTTCCTGATAGTCGACGGTCAGCGGGAAGAAGTCCTGTCCCGGCTTGGCCGTCTTGGCGGCGACGCATGTGACGAGCACGACGGTGTCGCCGAGGCTGGCCAGAACCGCGCCCCCGGCCTGCCGGGCAATCTCGCCCGTTTCAAGCGTCAGCGTATGGCGGCCGTAGGGAATCGATTTCTTGATGTGGTTGAACATGGTGGCGGATCCCAGTAGCGACAATGGCCGGCGGCGTGAAGCTCGCCCGGCCATTGCGGGGTTTCAATCGGAGGCAGGCAGCGGCGGCATTCGATCCGACGCCGGCCCGGATTATTTGCGCAGGCCCAGCTTGTCGATCAGCGCGCGATAGCCGTCGGCATTGCGCGACTTCAGATAGTCGAGCAACTTGCGGCGACGCGACACCATGCGCAGCAGACCGCGGCGCGAATGGTGATCCTTGACGTTGGTCTTGAAATGATCGGTGAGACCATTGATGCGTGCGGTGAGCAGCGCGACCTGGACTTCCGGCGAGCCGGTGTCGCCCTTCACGCGCTGATTGTCGGCGATTACCTTCGCCTTGTCCTGAACCGTTACAGCCATCTCAATTCTTCCTTTTCTCTCGCTCGTCGCTACGCGTGGGTACGTTTCTGTTGCACTTTGGCAAAGAGGGTAATTATAAGCTGAAAAACGCTTAGATTTCAAGCGGCTTGGATGTCCGGAGGCTCAGGCGCCGGGATCACGCGCCGCGGCTGCGCCCGTCCCGCGGCGATGTCGGCAATTCCCAGCAATTCCGGTCCGCAGAAGACGGCACAGGGGCCGTCCGCCAGCGGTGAACCGTCCACGGTGCGGCCCTGGCGAAAGGCGGCGCCGGCCGCTGCATCGACCGGCAGCCGGGGCAGATTGGTCACCAACGCCGCCACCGGCAGCAGCACGCGGTCGCGCGCGGACTGCTCCAGCGCCTCGAAGTCGGCCAGCGCAATGGCGTCGCGCAGCGCAAAGCCGCCGGTGGCCGTGCGCCGCAGTCCCGCCAGATGGGCGCCGCTGCCCAGCAGGCGCCCCAGGTCCTCGGCCAGCACCCGCACGTAGGTCCCTTTGCTGCATTCGATGTCGATCACCGCGTCCGGCGGATGCCATGACACGAGGCGCATGGCAGCCACGGTAATCGCCCGCGGCGGGCGCGGGACTTCCACGCCGGCCCGCGCGTATTCGTAGTGCGCCTTGCCCTCGAACTTCAACGCCGAAAAGACCGGCGGAACCTGGCTCTGCGCGCCCTCCAAGGTACGCAGCGCAGCCACCAGCGCCGCCTCGGTGAACGCCAGCGCAAAGGTTGCGGTGACCGCGCCCTCGGCATCACCTGTGGTGGTGGTCGCACCGAAGCGCACGGTGGCGGTGTAGCGCTTGCCCGCGTCGAGCAGCGACTGCGCGAACTTGGTGGCCTCACCGAAACAAAGCGGCAGCAGGCCCGAGGCCAGCGGATCGAGCGTGCCGGTGTGCCCTGCCTTCCGGGCAGAGAGCGCGCGCCTGGCGCGCTGCAAGGCCGCGTTCGACGACAGCCCGGTGGGCTTGTCGAGCAGCAGGATGCCGTCGACGCGGCGGCGCGGGATGCGGACCTGGTTCATGTCGAAGGGAAATGTTGGCCGCGCCCTGACCGCGCTTCCGTAGGCGAGGCTTCAGCCTCGCATGCCCCGCGAGGCTGAAGCCTCGCCTACGGATATCGAAGCCCCGGGCTCAGCCGTCAGCAAGCTTCTTGTCGGCCGCCACCGCATCGTCGATCAATTGCGACAGGCGCATGCCCGCCTCGATCGAATCGTCATACGCGAAGTGAAGCTGCGGCACCGTATAGAGATCGAGGCGGCTCGCCAGCGCGCTGCGCAGGAAACCGCCGGCGCGCGTCAACGCTTCCAGCGTGGCCGGGGCGTGATCGCGCCCGGCGAGATGCGTGAAATGCACGGTGGCGTGCGACAGGTCGGGGGTGACGTCGACATGCGTGACCGTCACCTCGCCCACGCGCGGATCCTTCACCTCGTTGCGCAACAGGTCGGCCAGTTCCTTCTGGATCTGGTCGCCGACCCGATGCGCCCGCTGGTTGTTCTTCTTCATCGGCGGCCGCCCTTACAGCGTGCGCGAAACCTCGACCACTTCGAACACCTCGAGCTGGTCGTTGACCTGCACTTCATTGAAGTTCTTGATCGACAGGCCGCATTCGAAGCCCGCCTTCACTTCCCGGACGTCGTCCTTGAAGCGCTTCAGCGAATCGAGCTCGCCCTCGTGGATCATCGCGCCGTCGCGCATCAGGCGGATGCGCGAACCGCGCCGCACCAGGCCTTCCAGCACATAGCAGCCGGCCACGGTGCCCACCTTCGAGATGCGGTAGACCTCGCGGATTTCCACGAAGCCCAACTTGCTCTCCTTCTGCTCGGGCGTGAGCATGCCGGACAGCGCCGCCTTGACCTCATCGACCGCGTCGTAAATGATCGTGTAGTAGCGAATCTGCACACCGCTCGACTCGGCCAGCTTGCGGGCCTGCACATCGGCGCGCGTGTTGAAACCGATCACCACGGCCTTGGACGCCAGCGCCAGGTTGATGTCCGATTCGGTGATGCCGCCCACGGCGGCGTGCACGATATTGACCTTCACCTCGTCGGTGGACAGTTTGGTCAGCGCCTGCGACAGGCCTTCGTACGAACCCTGCACGTCGGCCTTCACGATCAGCGTCAGCGTCTTGACGGCGTTTTCGCCGACTTCGCCAAACATGTTCTCGAGCTTGGTGGCGTGCTGCTTCGCCAGCTTCACGTCGCGGAACTTGCCCTGCCTGAACAGCGCGATTTCACGCGCCTTGCGCTCGTCGCCCAGCACCATGACGTCCTCGCCGGCCAGCGGTACATCGGACAGGCCCTGGATTTCGACGGGAATGGCGGGGCCCGCTTCGGCCACCGGCTTGCCGTTTTCGTCCGTCATCGCGCGGACACGACCAAACACGGCGCCGGCCAGCACGATGACACCGCGTTACAATGATCCCGACTGCACGAGCAACGAGGACACGGTGCCGCGGCCCTTGTCGAGCCGCGCTTCGATCACGATGCCGCGGGCCGGCGCGTCCTTGGCCGCGCGCAACTCGAGCACTTCCGCCTGCAGCAGCAGGCCGTCGAGGAGGCGGTCGATGCCGTCGCCCGTCTTGGCCGACACCGGGATGAATTGCACGTCGCCGCCGTACTCTTCCGGCAGCACGTTTTCCGCCACGAGTTCCTGCTTGACGCGATCGATGTTGGCGTCGGGCTTGTCCATCTTGTTGATGGCGACCACCAGCGGCACGTTGGCCGCCTTGGCGTGCGCAATGGCTTCCTTGGTCTGCGGCATCACGCCGTCGTCGGCCGCGACGACGAGCACCACCATGTCGGTGACCTTGGCGCCACGCGCGCGCATCGCGGTGAAGGCCTCGTGGCCCGGCGTGTCGAGGAACGTGATGACGCCCTTGGCCGTTTCGACGTGATACGCGCCGATGTGCTGGGTGATGCCACCGGCCTCGCCGCTGGCAACGCGGGTGCGGCGAATGGTGTCGAGCAGCGACGTCTTGCCGTGATCGACGTGGCCCATCACGGTGACCACCGGGGGTCGCGGCAACAGCTCGGCCGCCGCGCCGCCATGCGCCTCGGCCAGCAACGAATCGGGGTCGTCGAGCTTGGCGGCGGTTGCCTTGTGGCCCATTTCCTCCACGATGATCATCGCGGTTTCCTGGTCCAGCATCTGGTTGATCGTGACCATCGTTCCCATCTTCATCATTGCCTTGATTACTTCGGTGGCCTTGATGGACATCTTGTGGGCGAGTTCGGCCACGGTGATCGTCTCGGGCACGGACACGTCCCGGACCACCGGACCGCTTGCACCGGCGACGGCATCACCACTGTCGTCGTCGCGATGGCGGCCGCCGACCTTGGGTCCGTGCCAGCCCGGCGCCGCGGCGCCGCCGGCATCGCCACGCAGTTTCAGCGCGCGGCGACGCGCGGCTTCTTCCTGGAATACCTGTCCGGGCGCCTTCTTGGTGGCGCGGTCACGCTTCTCGCCCGGCTTGGCGGCGGGGCGATGCAACGTACCTTCGGTGGCCACCTTGGCACCGGCCGCCGGCGGCTTCGCGGCGGCGACTTTGGCCGCCTCCTCCGCGGCGAGCTTGGCCGCCGCTTCTTCGGCGTCGCGCTCCTTCTTCGATTTGCGCGCCGACTCCAGCACCTGCCGTTCGCGCAA
>JANMCS010000485.1:0-1082 GCA_031361405.1 Betaproteobacteria bacterium | reverse complement strand
CCGACGCCCACGAGGGTCAGCTTGCGCTGGAATCCGTCGGTGACGCCCTTGACCATGTTGGCGACCAGCGCACGCAGCGTGCCGTGCATCGGGCCGGCGTCGGCGTTCCGCGCCTTGAACACGAGCGTCTCGCCGTCTCTTTCGATCGAAACCGAGTCGCCATACGTGCGGACGAGTTCGCCCAGCGGACCCTTGACGGTGATCTTGCCCGGCGCCAGGGTGACTTCGACCTTGGCGGGGAGCTTGACCGGATTATTACCAATGCGGGACATAGTGGCGTTCCTGATCAGGCGACGATGCAGAGCACTTCGCCGCCGACACCGGTGGCGCGCGCTTTGCGGTCGGTCATGACGCCGTGCGACGTCGACACGATGGCGATTCCCAGGCCGTTCATCACGCGCGGGATCTCGTCCTTGTTCTTGTAGATGCGCAGGCCCGGCTTCGACACGCGCTCGATTTTCTCGATCACGGGGCGACCGGCGTAGTAACGCAGCGCGAGCTCGAGCTGCGGCTTTGCCTCTTCACCGGCGACGAGGAAGCCATCGATGTAGCCCTCGTCCTTCAACACCTTGGCGATGGCGATCTTCACCTTGGAAGAAGGCATCACGACCGTAGCTTTTTCCGTCATCTGCGCATTGCGGATGCGGGTAAGCATGTCGGCGATAGGATCAGTCATGTTCATGCGATACCACCCGAATATGTGTTTGCTACCAGCTGGCCTTGACGATGCCGGGGATTTCGCCGCGCATCGCGAACTCGCGGAGCTTGTGGCGACCCAGCCCGAATTTGCTGTACACGCCGCGTGGCCGGCCGGTCAGCGCGCAACGATTGCGCACCCGTGTCTTGTTGCTGTTGCGGGGCAGCGCCTGGATCTTGAGGCGCGCTGCGTAGCGCGTTTCTTCCGATGCCTTCGGATCGTCGATGATCGCCTGGAGAGCAAGGCGCTTCTTCGAGAACTTGACGACAAGCAGCTTGCGCTTCTCGTTGCGATTGATCAGTGACAATTTGGACATGGCGGGCCGTTAGTTCTTGAACGGAAAGCGGAACGCGGTGAGCAGCGCGCGGGCTTCGGCGTCGTTCTT
>JANMCS010000466.1:0-30263 GCA_031361405.1 Betaproteobacteria bacterium | reverse complement strand
GCCCGAGACCAATCCGTTCTCGGGCTTGCCTGCCTTCTTCGACTCGCGGATCTTGGCGTTGTGGCCGGCGAGGTTGCGCACGCCGAGACGAGACATCAGCTTGTAGCGCCGCTCCATCTCGCCGACGCACCAGTTGAGCGCGTTGGGTGCCAGCTTCATGTCGGTGACCACCGGCGCCAGCAGATGCGGGATGCCCTCGTACATCGACAACTCGAGCATCTTGGGGTCGATCAGGATCAGCCGCACGTCCTTGGGCTCGGCCTTGTAGAGCAGCGACAGGATCATCGCGTTCACCGCCACCGACTTGCCGGATCCCGTGGTTCCTGCGACCAGCAGGTGCGGCATCTTCGACAGGTCCGCCACGATCGGCTTGCCGGCGATGTCCTTGCCCAGCGCCAGCGTCAGTGCACTCGACGTATCGTTGTACGTGGCCGACGACAGGATCTCGGTGAGCTTCACCACCTGCCGCCGCGGGTTGGGCAGTTCGAGGCCCATGCACGACTTGCCTGGAATGGTCTCGACCACGCGGATGGACACCACCGACAGCGCACGCGCCAGGTCCTTGATCAGGTTGACGATCTGCGCGCCTTTCACGCCTACGGCGGGCTCGATTTCATAGCGCGTGATCACCGGGCCTGGATACGCGGCCAGCACCTTGGCGCTGACGCCGAAGTCGGCGAGCTTGCGTTCGATGAGGCGGGACGTGTATTCGAGGGTCTCGTTGCTGACCGTCTCCTGCGCGGGCGGCGCATCTTCAAGCAAGTCGAGCGGCGGCAACCTGGTGTCCGGCATGTCGGTGAAGAGCGGCCGCTGCTTTTCCATCACCACGCGCTCGGATTTCTGCACGGTGACCACCGGCGCCACAACCAGTACCGGTTCGCGTTCCTGCTCCACTTCGCGCAGTTGCTCGACGACCTGCTCGCGCTGCGCGGTGGCCTCCTCGCCCAGGCGGCGGTCTTCCGCGGCCTCGCGGCGGCGACGCACCCACGCGATCGACGTTTCCACGCCCGCGCCAATGCGCTCCATCACGCGCAGCCACGACACGCCGAAGAAAAGCGAGCAGCCGATTGCAAACAACGCCAGCAACAGCAGCGTGGCGCCGTTGAAGCCCAGCGCCCGCGCCAGCGACTGCCCGATCGCGTCACCCAGCATCCCGCCTGGCGCGTGCGGCAACGCCACCTTGAGGCTCCACAGCCGCAAGGCCTCCAGCGACGCACTGCCGAACAGGACCAGCGCGAAGCCCAGGGCGCCCAGCGCGAACGGCTGGTCGGTGTCGTGATCGGGTTTGACTACCCGCCGATAGCCGGCCACCACCAGCACCACACCGCCGGCGACCCACCACCATGCGGAAAGTCCGAACAGATAGAGCAACAGGTCGGCAAGCCACGCGCCGACGGCGCCGCCCCGATTGGCAAGCGGCGCGCCGGTGCCCGAAAAGGACCAGCCCGGATCGGTGCGCGTGTACGAGCCGAGGATCAGGCCAAGGTAGAGAAAGCCGGCGACAACCAGCAGCCACCACGACTCGCGGACCAACCGCGCGACGCGCGGCGAAAGCCCGTCATCGGCCGCAGGCGGCCGTCGAACGTTGGAGTCGTTCTTCTTGAAAAACATTGAGTTGGCGCAGGGACTTGACAAATCGCATTATACGCTCAGCGCAAACTTCGCCAAGGACCTTTGGCGCCTGCCGGGACATATTCCGTGACCACCTTGGGTCGGGTAGCGGCACCCCCGACATGGGCTACACTCGTCCACTTCATTGCATTGCGAGAAACGCATGGCCACGAAGCACGCCCGACTGTTGATCCTGGGTTCCGGACCCGCCGGTTACTCCGCCGCAGTATACGCGGCACGCGCCAACCTGGCCCCGGTCCTCGTGACCGGCCTGGCCCAGGGCGGCCAGCTGATGACCACCACCGACGTCGACAACTGGCCCGCCGACGCCGATGGCGTCCAGGGCCCCGAATTGATGGCGCGATTCCAGAAGCACGCCGAGCGCTTCAACACCGAAATCATCTTCGACCACATCCATACGGTGCACGTCAACGAGCGTCCGTTCCGGCTGGTGGGCGACAGCGGTGAATACACTTGCGACGCGCTGATCATCGCGACCGGTGCCTCGGCGCGATACTTGGGGCTGCCCTCCGAGGAGGCATTCATGGGCAAGGGTGTATCGGCCTGTGCCACCTGCGACGGCTTCTTCTACAAGGGCCAGGACGTGGCCGTGATCGGCGGCGGCAACACCGCGGTGGAAGAAGCGCTCTACCTGTCGAACATCGCGCGCAAGGTCACCGTCGTGCATCGCCGTGACAAGTTTCGCGCCGAGGCTATCCTGATCGACCGGCTGATGGCCAAGACCGGCCCCAACGGCAACATGCGCGTGCTGTGGAACCATACGCTGGACGAGGTGCAGGGCAATGCGTCCGGCGTCACCGGCGTCCGGCTGCGGTCCACCAAGACCACGGCCACCGAGGAGCTGCCGGTTCACGGCGTGTTCGTCGCGATCGGTCATACGCCCAACACGCAGATCTTCGAGGGCAAGCTCGCGATGGCCGGCGGCTACATCAAGGTGAAGGGCGGTGCCGAAGGCAATGCCACGGCAACGTCGATCCCGGGCGTATTCGCGGCGGGCGACGTGGCCGATCACGTGTATCGTCAGGCCGTCACGTCGGCCGGCACCGGCTGCATGGCGGCGCTCGATGCGGAAGCGTGGCTGGAAAGCCTGGCGTGAATGTCGGGCATTCGAAGCCAAGACCGGCTACAGCGCCCGGAAGGCCTTTTCAAACGACTTGATTTGTTCGTCGGCCTGTTCCTTGCTGCAGCCGTCGATACCTTGGATCTTGGCGATCAGTTCCATTGGTGACATGCGGGCCGCGGGTACGCGCACATCGTGGATGGCCGCCGCTTGATCCTTGACGTTGGCGGTGCCAGCGATTCTATCGGGACTCGTTATCCCTGCCTTCATGAGCGACTCCTTATGGCCTGCAAACAGGCGACCAGGACAATGGGCCCGGCGCCCTGCCCCGTGCTCGGCGTTCGCGTGATGCGGTGACTGATGAATATTGCCTTGGCGACCCCTGCTGTCCGTACGCTATCGCACACAGTGCAGGACCATCATTCTTTGTCCAGGCACTGTCGTCTCGCAGAAGGGGGCTGCCGCCCCACCGCCGCTCGATGTAAGTGACGGACCGACAGGCATTTAGGTTGCCGTTCACAATTGCCGCAGGCGCTCCATGAATATTGTGATTTCTTACCCACTTGCAAAGTTGGAGATCACGATGTTCGGAATCAATTTCGGTAACACCCCTGATGCCCTTGACATGCTCAAGGCGGACCATGCCGACGTGGATGCGATGTTCAAGGAATACGAGGCCATCGAAGACACGCGCCGGGACAAGGCCAAAGCGGTTCTCGTCGAGCAGATTTGTGCCGCGCTGACCATTCACGCCACCATTGAGGAAGAAATTTTCTATCCGGCCGTACGCAAGGACGCAGAGTCGAATGCGCTCGTCAACGAAGCTGCCGTCGAACATCAGACGTTGAAGGACATCATCGGCCGCCTGCGGTCCGCCACCGCATCCGCCCCCCTCTACGATGCCGGGGTAAAAGTTTTGTGCGAATACGTGTCGCACCACGTCAAGGAAGAGGAGGATGAACTTTTTCCGCGCATCCGCAAGATGGATATCGACCTCGACGTGCTTGGAGCGCGCCTCAAGTCCCGCAAGGACGAACTGCTTGGCGACGAGATGAACGGGATGCCCACACCGCGACGCACTTCGGGTAACGGTCGCCACGACGGCGCGAGGTAATAGAACGCGCTATTGCGGCGAAAACCATGCCCGTCCTGGAACTGGTGCAGTGGCCCGCTATGGTGGTGACGATCATCGCGTCGTGGTTGGTGGGTTCGACCCGGGACCGCCGCCGCCACGCCGGGTTCTGGGCATTCCTGCTGAGCAACGTTCTATGGATCGCGTGGGGATGGCATGAACGCGCCTACGCGTTGATCGTGATGCAGGTCGCATTAGCCGCGATGAATATCCGCGGCGTGTGCAAGGCGGCACCCGAAGGCGATTCGATCGCCAAGGGGCACGCCTGATCAGATCGACTGGCAAACCAGCACAGTCAGCAATCGGGTGGGCGTCGATCGGGTTGCGGCGGCCAACCGATCCAGGCCAGCAATGTCAACAACCCCACCTGCAGTGGAAGCCGTGCAACCAGCGCCCAGAAAGGAACGCCGAACAAGTCAGGCCGCTGCAGCATGTAGATATGCGCTGGCGTGACCAAGAGGGTCAGTATGAAGAGACCGATGCTGGCCAGTCGCCGCGTTTTCAGATGCAACAACCCTGCCGCGCCAAGCAACTCGAACGCGCCGCTGATCAATACCGCAGCGCGAGGCCAAGGCATCCAAGGCGGCACGATGCGCGCTTCGGCGTCTGTAAACACGAAATGCGCGATGCCCCCAAGCAGAAACCACAGGAAGACGACCGCCACGCCCGCGCGCTTCGTTGCGGTGTCGACCGATGGCGTCACGCCAGACCTATGAACCGTCTAATGAGGGCATTGAACGCAAGCCGAGAGTTGCCTCAAACCTGCGCGCGATCGTAAACCGTCTTCACGATTTGATAGCACGAGCAGGACTTTGCCTTGAGTGCCCTTACGTTCAGTATTTCAATCTTGCCGCGAGCATACGTGATGAGCTTGCTGCGTTTGAGCGAGCTTGCGGCTTCAGTTACGCCCTCCCGACGTATTCCGAGCATGTGGGCAAGAAATTCGTGGGTAAGAAAAAACTGATCCGAGCCCACGCGTTCGCGGGTCATCAGTAACCATCGCGCCAGGCGCCCCTCGGCCTCATGAAAGCGATTGCAGGCCGCAGTCTGGGATATCTGCGCCATGAGCGCATAGGTATACCGGTAAAGCGCGTCCTGCAAAGGACGACTCCGGTTGAACTCGATGCGAAAAGTCGCCGCTGACATCCGCATCGCGGTACCCTCCCCCTGCACGATGGCACGAACGCCAGACACCCCAACACCCAGGATGAATGGCATGCCGGCCATGCCTTCTTTGCCGACCATGCCAACCTCGAGAGTGCGGCGTTTATCGACGGCGGTAAGCAGCGAGATCAGGCAATCGACAGGAAAGTAGACATGCTGGATGGCCGCGCCTGGCTCATAAATGACCTGCCCAAAGTCAAGCGTGACCGGCTTCAATTGCTTGTATAGACGCCGATAATCGGTTGCGGGCAAGCGCGCAAGAACCAAATTGGGATCACTGTTTTTTAGGTGCATCGATACCATGCCTCCGCCCGGAAAGCGCACTCGTCGATTCTGACCGTGTCGCCAGTGTCGTCAATTCGAAATCCTGCCTGTTTGCCGCTCCAACGATGCGCTATTTCTTGACGGCGTCACCATTCATCGGCTTTGTCGTCATGCCGTTGCTCATGGAATCCTTGGACATCGGATCACGCATGGTTCCGGTCGTGGCAGGGCTTTGATACCCGTACAGTCCATTCAACTGATCCGTAGTCAGCCCTTGCTTGTTTTGATCCATCGCGTCCCAGCGCCGACCTGATTCCGCCATGTACGCCTCACGGGACACACGGCCATTGTTTGCCTTCGAATAGTCAGACATCCAACCCGAGAAACTGGAGGCCGGGGCCACCTTCGAGTTCGAATTGTCGGCCTGCGCAAAAACCGCCGATGCGGAGCCCGTGGCAAGAATTGCGGCAAACGTTACTTGAGCAGCTTTTTTCAGAAACATGGTCGACTCCATTGGATTGATTTCAGTTGGACACGCCGGAAGTGCGCATGAACATCAACTTTAACCATCCAACGTCATTCAGGCAGTAGGTCCGAAACGCATATCGGCGTGGGATGCCCCATTACTTATTACTACCGCATCGATGCTCCGCTTCACCAACGCTTGTCCTTTGCCGTAGACGCAGCCACAACTTTACGCGCGTAGCGCGAATGTTCCGTGCGGTACCGCACACATTGTTCCCTGTCAGGGCGCGTCCTTTGGAAAGCGCCGCAAATCATCCTGGCCATCCTTCCCCCTGCAAAACAGGCCCCGGCATTGCGCTGAGGCGGTCCGGAGCATGCTGGGTGCCGCCGGCGGCAGGACCTCGTTCGGTATGGTGGACAGCCACATCCGGCGCAGGCTATTGGAACAACTCCCGCGAGAGACTCTTCACCTTCCGCTGACCCCACATGGGGGCACCCCTGCCACGCCTGGCGCTGAACGCGCGGTAAGCCCACAGACCGGGCAAGGCTCGACGGCGCGGCCAGGGACGGGCATCCTTGCGGACGCATCCCGGCTTTCACCATGGCAAAATTGTCCGATCTGAAGAAGCTCATGACCTCTGCGCAGACCGCGGCGTCGGCGGCCGTGCCGGCGAAGCCTGCGCCTGCCGCGTGCATTGGCAATCCCAGGCGCACGCTGGCCTCGGCCAAGCATGCCGATGGCGACGTCGATCTTGCCCGCGCGTTCGCCGATGTGCAGCGGCTGCCACCAGGCAATCGCGCCGCCTTGCCGCCGGAACGCCCTGCTCCGATCGCGCGGCACACGCTGGCGGATGAGCGCGACGTGTTGCAGGCATCCAAGTACGGCAACGAACCCACGCCGCAAACGTGGGACGTCGGCCAGGAATTCGAGCAGCAACAATCCTATGTGCGCGACGGCATCGGCGCGGACGTCGCCGGCAAGCTGCGCCGTGGCTTCTGGTCGGTGCAGGCGGAACTCGACCTGCATGGCCTCACCACCGACCGCGCGCACGATGCGCTGGCCGATTTCGTGCTCGACGCGCGCACGCGCGGCATGCGCTGCGTGCGGGTCATCCACGGCAAGGGCCTGACGTCGCCGGGCAAGGAACCGGTGTTGAAGGGCAAGGTGCGCCGCTGGTTGTCGCACTGGGACGAAGTGCTGGCCTACGCCGAGGCGCCGCAGCACGCGGGCGGTGGTGGCGCCGTGCTGGTGTTGCTCAAGGGCCGCTGAATTTCCCGTGATCCAAGCAGTCTCCAGCAATGGTTCGTGTAATCCGCTCCTGTAGGCAAGGCTTCAGCCTCGCCTACAGAGCCGCATGGGGCCACATCGCCCGGATCGGCCGCGTGGGCCCGGATCGGCCGCATCAGCCGCACGGGCCGCATCAGCCGTGTCTGCCGTGTCTGCCGCAGCCCCCAACGTGACGCGCGGCGACGCCGTCGGGATCAGCGCGTGGAATTTTCGGGCGGCGGAGGCAATGCCGACACTTCGCGCGCGCCGAGGCGCTGCACCACCGGATCGGACCACGCGCCGGTCACGCGATAGTCGTAGCTGAACATTTTCTCGATCGGATTATCGAACATCTGTTGCGCCAGGAACGTGCCGGCGCCGACCACCGCGCCCAACAGCGGATTGGCGAGAAACAATACGGCGGCTCCCGCGGAGACGCTGGTGGAGAGCGACGGCAGCACGCGCACGTTGAGTTGCTGGGTTTCCTTCGCCAGGTCGATTTCGCCGTTGATCTTGACCGATGCGGCGGGACCGGCCAGGCGCAGGTTGTCGGTGCGCAGCAGTCCGCGCTGCACGACGAAATCACCGTTGATGTCGTCAAACGCAAAGCCGTCGCTGAAGACATCGCGGAAATCGAGCGTGATGCGCCGCGGCAGCGCCTGCAGCGAGAGCACGCCCAGCAACTTGCCGATGCCCGGATCGATCTTGGTGAATTGCCCGGCGCCCGCAACGAGGCTGAACTTGCCGGTTAGCGTCGGGTAGTCGAATTCATTGGGCGCGCCGGTCCAGGCGAGCTTGCCGTCGATGGTCGTTGGCGCGTTGAGCACGGCCACCGGATAGCCCATGCGCTGTAGAAAGGCACCCGCGTCCTCCGCCGTGACCTTGGCGTCCATTTCCGTCATCTGCGTATCGCGGCCGATGCGCCACCAGCCGTTGGCTTCGATACGCCCGGCCGCATTGGCCAAGGTCATGGTGACGATGCGCCAGTCCGGACCCGAGGGCTGCGCCTGCAGTTCGAAGCGTCCGAGGTCGTGGCCGCGCGAGATAAACGCATCGGCCACGATATCGAGTTGCGGCCACGTGTTGCGGACCTGCTCGTCGACACTCACTTCACTGCGCGGCGGATGCAATTCCTCCGCGCCGGGGGGCACGAACCGGGTAAGCCGCGCCGTGAGCTTGCCATTGGGCGCGGCCGGCACGGGGCCGCCCCACACGGCGGTGCCGTCGAGTTCGCGTCCCTGCAGGCGTAGCCGCCAATCCTCGCCGGTCCCGCGCACAGCGGAGACATTGAGATCGTGGAACACCCGTCCGAAAATATCGAGCCGCCTGGTCTCGAGGTCGACGCCGCGCAACGATGGTAACGGCGGCGCTGCGGCGCCCGTCGTGGTTGCGGTGTAGCGTTGCTTTTCCTTGCCGTAGAGCGCCAGCCATTCATCGAGGTCAAGGTCGGCAACCTGCCCGCGAACCCAGATGCCGGCACGATCGGCCGTGCCGCCGCGCGCGATCGCGCCGCCCAGCAATACCAGCACGCGGTCGATCACGGCCGTATCCGCGCGCAAGGTCCGCTGCAGCAGTACCCGCAACTCGCCGCGGTAGTCGATGGTCAACTGATCGGCGTCGCCCTTGCCGGCCACCGGATGCCGTTCGATGCGCAGCGCCGCGGTTTCAACGGCGAGCTTGCCCACGGGCGCCGGTACATCGATCGCCGCGCCGCGCAACGAGGATTCGAGGGTCCAGGTCGTCGCCTTGGCCAGCGTGCTCGACTGCAACGTCCAGTCGGTGGTGCCGGACATCCGACGTATGAGCGGCATCGCCAATTCGCGCTCGAGCGCCGTCAATGCAACCGTGCCGGTCGCGTGAACCTTCACCCCACCCTCGTCGCCCTGGACGTCGATCCGTGCCGGGCCGCCGATGGCGACAGCGGTCAGGTCGCGCGAACGAATGGCATGTTCGTTGAAACTCAGCACGCCATTGAGATCGGACAGCGGCGGAATATCGGGCAACGCCAGCGCGTTGCCCTTGATCTCGTATTCGCCGGCCACCTTGTCATCGCCGTTCTTGCCGAGGAAGATGTCGAGCCGTAACGCGAGCTTGCCGTCGCCCGTGACCCGTGCGCCGGTGGAAAAATGGCCGATCGTGTCCGCGATGGGACTCTGCTCGACGAAGCGCAGGAATTCCGCAGTGGGTCCGGCGGCGTCCGCGTGCACGGTCACCTGCGGATACTTGGCGCCGAGATTGGGAATGGCCACCGTGACGGGTCCGATGACGGCGCCAAGAATGCGCGCGCGCGGTCCCTCCACCGTCAGGCCGGCGCCCTCGAAGCGTACCGTTGCCTCGATGCCGGACATTTCGGGCCAGCCGTCGGCGTAGTTGAGTGTGGCGTCGGTGACGTGGAAGCTGGCCTGCAACACGCCTCGCTTCGCGTCGACAAACGGAAATGAGGCGAGATCGCCAGCCAGCACCAGCTTCAGGTCCGTGGCCGAGCCGGCCTTGATGCCGGCGCGCAACCAGTCGCGCAGTTGCGCATCGAGCGTCAACGGCAGGTATCGATAGACATTCCTGGCCTCCGCGCGCGCGAGTGTCGCCTTGAGGTCGATGACGCCGGGTCCCGCGCCCTGCGACCGCCAGGTGCCGCCCGCGGTCCCTGACGTGTACGGCGTGACGAAGCGAAGGTCGTCGACGGCAAAGCGCCACTCGCCGTCCGCGCGGGTCCAGCGCACCCGTCCGGTCGCCGAGTCGAACTGCAACGGCTCGGCGAATACGCGGGGCAGCACCACCCGCATGTTGCGACTGTCGAGCTGCAGGTCACCGCCGCCCCGATCGAAGGTGAAACTGCCGGAAACACCCGCGGCGCCGGGCACGATCTCGCTGGCTGCAATGCCGAATTGCGCGAACGCGCCGCTGCCCGCGTACTCGCGCGGATCATCCGGCGGACCCGTCCACGTGAGCTTGGCATTGGACACCTCGCCGCGCATGGCCAGCAGCGCAATGTCGCGCCGCCACTGCGCCGGCAGCGGCAGATGCGCGGCGAGCGCCGCGAGTGGCTCAACCTCGAGCCGATCGATAGTGAGGCGGCCACCGGTGACGCTGCCGTCCGGGCCTTCGGTGGCGGCGAGCGTCACGCTCGACGGCCCCAGCGCCTGGCCAGCGCGGGTGCGAAACGTAAGTCCGCGCGCCCCCAATTCGCGCGAGCCGGCGTCGCGCTTCCACTGCAGGCGACCGCCCAATTGGGCCAGGTCGAGTTGCGGCAGGTCGCGCGCCAGCCGGGCGCGCACATCCGTCAACTCCACATCGGCGATGGCTGCGGCGGCGCGCCCTTGCGCGTAGTCGAGCCAAATCCGCACCGCGCCCTTGCCCGTTTCCATCGCCAGCAGAGGCGCGATCCACGCATTCAAAGGTGCGAGATCGACATAATCGACGCGCACATAAAGCCGACCCTGGGCCGCTTTCCAGTCGACGATCGACGGCGCGCTGAACTCCCCGCGCACATCGATGGGCGACGCAATCTCGGCAGGCGGCGTGGCAACGAGGCCGAACTGGTGCTTGCCGAAGCGCTTTTCGATCCGCAGCGTGACGTGCTCGAGCACCAGCGGTGGTGTCGTGCGCATTTCGTCCCGCCACGTGAGGCCCGCGTCGTTGACGATGATCTGGCGTTGTTGCAGCAACCACCGCAGCGGCGGAGCGTCGTCGTGCGCCGCCGCCGTATCCACCTCGATGCCGGCGACGAAGAAACGTCCCGCTGCGTTGCGGCGGATCTCGAGTTGCGGCCGCTCAATGGCCAGTTCCTTCAGCTGCAGGTCAAGTGTGGGAATGGAGGTCCAGGCGACGACCGCGTCGAGACGGGGCAGCAACAGGACCGGTGGCGCACCAGGCGACGACGCATCGTGAATGGCGAAGTCGGTAATGGCGAGTTTGGGATTCCAGCCGTCCCAACCCGCGGTGATGCCGCCGATGGTCACCGGCTGGCCGAACGTCGAAGCGAGGCGCGCGGCGATGCGTTCGCGGTACTCGCCAATGCCGGGCAGCACGAAAAAGCGCAGGACCAGCAGCAAGGCGCAGAACACGACCACCACGACCATGATCGCGGTGCCGGCGAAGCGTACGAGTCGGATGGCGCGCGTGGGGACCATGGCAATGAACGGGTGCGACCGTCCCAGAAGGCATAATGAATGGTCCGCTCATCGAATTGTAGCCGATCGGTCCGCAGTCCCCGGGCTAGCCGGCCGGCGTTCGGGGGACGGTGTTGCGGCCCATGACCCTCGACCTCCGACCTGTCCTCGCCTTCAGCCAATACGCCTCCCGGGCGCTGACCGCCGACCCGGCGCTGGTACCGTGGCTGGAAACGGCGGGCGCGCTGCCATTGCCGTGGCCGGAGGCCGCCCCCGAATTGGCCGCTGGCATGACGCCGGACAGCCTCGCGCCGGCGTTGCGCCGGCTGCGCCGCCGCGTGTTCCTGCATACGATGGTGCGCGACCTGGCAGGCCTCGCACCGCTCGTCGAGGTAGGAACCGCGATGACACGGCTGGCCGAGACCGCCTTGCAAGCGGCCGCCGCCGTACACGCACAGGCGCTCACGGCAGCCCACGGCACGCCGCGCAGCCCCGACGACGGCACGCCGCTGTCGCTGATCACCGTGGGCATGGGCAAGCTGGGCGGCGGCGAACTCAACGTCTCGTCCGACATCGACCTGGTGTTCATCTATCCCGAGGAGGGCGACACCGACGGGCCGCGGCCGCTATCCCACCGCGACTGGTTCGAGCGCCTGGGCCGCAAGGTGATCGGCGCGCTCAACGACATCACGGACGACGGCTACGTCTTCCGGGTGGACATGCGGCTGCGTCCGTATGGCGAAAGCGGACCCTTGGCGGCATCGTTGGCCGCGCTCGAAAGCTACCTGGTGACGCAGGGCCGCGCGTGGGAACGCTACGCATGGCTGAAGGCCCGCCCGCTGACCGGGGATCGCCACGCCGAACTCAACATACTGGTCGCACCTTTCGTCTTTCGCAAGTACCTGGACTACGACGCGTACGAGGGCCTGCGCGACATTCACCGCCAGATTCGCGAACAGGGCGCACGCCGCGACTCCACCGCCAACATCAAGTTGGGCGAAGGCGGCATCCGCGAGATCGAGTTCATCGCCCAGGCCATCCAGATCGTGCGTGGCGGACACGAGCCATCACTGCGCGTGCGTGGCACGCTGCCGGCATTGGCTGCGCTGGCGGCGCGCGGCCACCTCCCCGGCAATGCGGCGAACGCGCTGCGGGATGCCTACGTTTTCCTGCGCCAGGTCGAGCATCGGCTGCAATACCGAGACGACCAGCAGACGCACCGGCTGCCCACTGACGCCGACGAACGCGCGCGGCTCGCTGCCGCGATGAATTTTGCGTCGCTGTCCGCTTTCGATGCCGCGTTGGCTGCGCATCGTGCCGTGGTGGCGGTCACGTTTGCCGAAACGCTCGGCGACGGCAACCGCCCGGCCAGCGCAGCCGGCCACCCCTACGTCGCGCTGTGGGACGATCCGCTGCCTGCGCCGGCAACGCTCGAGCACCTGCGCGTGGCCGGATTCGACGCGCCCACGAGGATCGTGGACACGCTGGCCCGCGTACGCGCGTCGGGACGCTACCTCCAGCTGCCCGCCAACTCACGCCAGCGCTTCGACACGCTGGTACCGCAATTGCTGGCCACTGCCGCGGCGCACCCGGGCCGCGCGGGCGCCAACGTCGTGTTCGAACGGCTGCTGCACCTCCTCGAAGCGGTGGCGCGGCGCAGCGCCTACCTCGCGTTGGTGATCGAGCATCCGCCGCTGTTGCCGCGACTCGCCAATCTGATGGGCGCCTCGGCGTGGGCCGCCGGCTACCTCACCCAGCATCCGCTGCTGCTGGACGAACTGCTCGACGCCCGGATGCTGCTGGCCAAGCCGGACTGGTCTGCGTGGCGCAAGGAATTGACGCGCCTCCTCGACGAGCGCCCGGATGACGCTGAACATCAGATGGACGTGCTGCGGCATTTCCAGCATGCGCAAAGCTTCCGGTTGCTGGCGCAGGACCTCGGCGGCCACATGACGGTCGAGCACCTGGCCGATCACCTCTCCGCGCTGGCCGACGTCGTGCTGGCGGCCACGCTGGCCGCGTGCTGGACGCACCTCGCGGGCGCCGGCGCGCCCCCGCCCCGCTTCGCGATCGTGGCCTATGGAAAGCTGGGCGGCAAGGAACTCGGGTATGCGTCCGACCTCGATCTCATCTTCCTGTTCGACGTCGCCGCCGACGATCCCGACGCCGACGAACGGGCACCCCGCTACACGCGGCTCGCGCAACGGATCAACTCGTGGCTGACCAGCATCACCGGCGCCGGCCAGCTCTACGACACCGACCTGCGGCTGCGCCCCGACGGCGCGGCCGGGCTGATGGTGTCAAGCCTCGCGGCGTTCCGGAAATACCAGGAAATGCAGGCGTGGACCTGGGAGCACCAGGCGCTGACCCGCGCGCGCTTCGTGGCCGGCGATGCCGGCGTGGGTGCCGCGTTCGAAGCGCTGCGTGAGGCCATCCTGCGCACGTCACGTCCCCTCGCGCCGCTGGCGGCGGAGGTGGTGGCCATGCGGCGCAAGATGCACGTGGGGCATCCCAATCCCACGCCAATGTTCGACGTCAAGCACGATGACGGCGGCATGGTGGACATCGAATTCGTCGTGCAATTCCTGGTGCTCGCCCATGCCCACGCTCATCCGGCGCTGACCCGCAATGCGGGCAACATCGCGCTGCTCAAGGTCGCCGGCGAGCTGCGCCTCATTCCTGCGGCGCTCGCCTCTCGCGTGGCCGATGCGTATCGCGATTTCCGCCGCCTGCAGCACGCGGTACGCCTGACCGGCGCCGCCCACGCCCGCGTGGATGCGTTGCCCGAGGCCGCCCGCCGCGCCGCCGACACCGACTTGTGGGTCACTGTCTTCGGCGCGCCTTGGTCCGACCCGACCGCCCACCGCGGAGCCGCGTCCGGTGCGAAAGGCGAAATCGGCTAAAATCGCCCCTCCGATGAAAGCCTGGAGTAACCCGCAATGTCGATGTCCGACCGCGATGGATGGATCTGGTATGACGGCAAGATGGTGCCGTGGCGGGACGCCACCACGCACGTCCTGACCCACACGCTGCACTACGGCATGGGCGTCTTCGAGGGCGTGCGCTGCTACAAGACGCCGACGGGACCCGCCATTTTCCGGCTGCGGGACCACACCGACCGCCTGTTCCGTTCCGCGCATATCTTCGGGATGAAGATTCCGTTCACCAAGGAAGAGATCGACGCTGCGCAACTCGCCTGCGTGCGCGACAACAAGCTCGAGTCCTGCTATCTGCGGCCCATCGCGTTCTACGGCTCCACCGCCATGGGTGTGGCCGCCAAGTCGAACCCGGTGCGGGTGGCCATTGCGGCATGGCCGTGGGGCGCGTATCTGGGCGCCGAGGGCATGGAAAAGGGCATCCGCGTGAAGACGTCGTCGTTCACCCGCCATCATGTGAACATCCACATGACCGGTGCCAAGGCCTGCGCCAACTATCTCAACTCGATCCTGGCCAACCAGGATGCGACGCACGACGGCTACGATGAGGCGCTGCTGCTCGATCCGCAGGGCTACGTCTCCGAAGGCTCGGGCGAAAACATCTTCCTGATCGAGGACGGCGAGCTGCATACCCCCGACCTGTCGTCCGGAGCGCTGAAGGGCATCACCCGCGCCACGATCATTGCATTCGCCCGCGAGCTGGGCATCCCCGTGCACGAGCGCCGCATCACCCGCGACGAGGCTTGGTGCGCAGACGAAATGTTCTTCACCGGCACCGCCGCCGAAGTCACGCCGATCCGCGAACTCGATAACCGAGTGATCGGTATCGGCTCGCGCGGTCCCATCACGACGAAGTTGCAGGCGATGTTCTTCGACGCGGTCAACGGTCGCAGCACGGCGCATGCATCGTGGCTGACGCACGTATGAGCGGGAAAACTAAATGACGGAGACCGTGAAGATCGTGCCGCCGATCATGGTCAACCCGGCCGACCTGCCGGTGTTCTGCCCCAACCCCGCGATGCCGTTGTGGTCGTCGCATCCGCGCGTGTACCTCGACGTGTCCGACAGCGGCGAAGCGATGTGCCCGTACTGCGGCACGCGCTACACGCTCGCGGGCGGCCCGCGTCCCGGCGGTCACTGAGTGAAGCATCGCTCGACGTTCCCTGACCCTTGTGGAGCGCCGAGTCCGGACCTGCATGGCCGGGATCGGCGGGCCTGACCATGGCTGCTGAACGCTTCCTGCTGGTGGCGCCGTCGTGGGTGGGCGATGCCATCCTGTCCGAGCCGCTGGTGGCGCTGCTGCGCGAGCCGTTCGAGGATCCGATCGTCGATGTGCTCGCGCCGTCGTGGTGTGCGCCGGTGTATGCCCGGATGCGCGGCATTCGCCGGATCATCGAAAATCCGCTGGTACACGGCAAGCTCGATCTCGCGGGCCGGCGGCGCCTTGGCGCGGAGCTGCGCGCCGAAGGCTATACCCGCGCGTTTGTGTTGCCCAACTCGTGGAAGTCGGCGCTGGTGCCCTACTTCGCCGGCATTCCCAAACGCGTCGGCTATCGCGGCGAGGCGCGCTATGGCCTGCTCACCGACGCGCGACCGCTGGCCAGGAAGGCGATGCCGCGCCTGGTCGACCGGTTTGCCGCGCTCGCCGCGACGCGCGGCGGCCTGGTGCCGATGGCCACGTCGCCCGTGCTGGTCCCCGATGTCGCCAATCGTGCCGCGGCCATGCGGGCGGTGCATCTCAAGACCGACCGGCCGGTGGTGGTGCTGTGTCCCGGTGCGGAATTCGGTGCCGCCAAGCGCTGGCCGCCCAACCAGTTTGCCGAGCTCGCCGCCATGTTTCTGCAGGACGGATTGCAGGTGTGGATCGTCGGCTCGCCCAATGATCGGATCGCCGCCGATGCCGTCCTCAATTCGCTGGGCGACAACGTGAACAAGGTGCGCGATCTCACGGCGCGCACCGACCTCGGCACCGCCATCGACATGCTGTCCGCGGCGGCGGTCGTGATCAGCAACGATTCGGGACTGATGCACGCCGCAGCGGCCGTGGGGGTGCCGCTGGTGGCGCTCTTCGGGTCGTCGTCGCCGCTCTACACGCCGCCGCTGTCGCCGCTGGCCACGATCGCCAAGATCGACATCGCCTGCAGCCCCTGCTTCAAGCGTGAATGTCCACTCGGCCATTTCAAGTGCATGCGCGAATTGAAGCCGCCGATGGTCTACAATCTGGCCCGCACCGCGCTTCCCGACTTCACGCCGCCGGCGCTGCGGCGGTAATCGCGCTTCCCATCACGCATCGGCACCCATGCCCAAGGCCCGTACCCTCACCATCTTCACGTCGCCCCAGGACGCGTCTGCCGCGTTCTACCAGGCGTTCGAGGCGCAGGACATCGATGCGATGATGGCATGCTGGGCCGACGATGAGGACATCGTGTGCGTCCATCCTGGTGGCGCCCGGGTCGTCGGCTACGAGGCGGTGCGTACTGCGTGGGAGCAGCTGTTCGGCAGCGACACCAAGCTCGCCTTCCGGCTCGAACACGTCGTGATGATGGAAACGGTGGGACTCGCGATGCAATCGGCGATCGAGCATGTCTCCAGCGCGGACGGCACCGCGCGCGGCGCCGCGGCCGCCACCAATATCTTCCTGCGCACACCGTCGGGCTGGCGCATGATGTGCCATCACGCGTCGCCGGTCACCGCGGTTGTGATGCCCGCGCCGAGCGGCCCGTTGCACTAGTATTCAATACCCCACTTCGATGCAGCGGAGTACGCAAGTGAAAGAATCCATGCGCGGATTTCTGGCCAGACCACGCCAGACGCTCGTCACCGGCGGTGCCGGATTTCTGGGTTCCCATCTCTGCGAAGCGCTCATGGCAAACGGGCACGACGTACTCTGCGTGGACAATCTGTTCACGGGCAGCAAGGGCAATATCGCGCACTTGCTCGCCAACCCCCGGTTCGAGTTCATGCGCCACGACGTCACATTTCCCCTGTATGTGGAAGCGGAGTGCATCTTCAATCTCGCGTGCCCGGCGTCCCCGGTCCACTACCAGTTCGATCCGGTCCAGACAACCAAAACAAGCGTTCATGGCGCGATCAACATGTTGGGACTGGCCAAGCGGCTGCGAGCCCGAATTCTGCAGGCCTCGACCAGCGAGGTTTATGGCGACCCGGAAGTGCATCCGCAGCGCGAAGACTACCTCGGACGGGTAAATCCTATCGGTTTGCGCTCGTGTTATGACGAAGGCAAACGATGCGCCGAAACACTGTTCTTTGACTACCATCGACAGCATCACGTCGACATCAAGGTTGCCCGCATTTTCAACACCTACGGGCCAAGGATGCATCCGGATGACGGAAGGGTGGTCAGTAACTTTGTGGTTCAGGCGCTTCGCGGCGAGCCCATCACGATCTATGGAAGTGGGGCACAGTCGCGCAGTTTCTGCTACGTGAGCGAACTAATCGACGGCCTGTTGCGCCTCATGGATAGCCGGGACGACCTCACGGGTCCTGTCAATCTGGGCAACCCCAGCGAATTCACCATGCTTGAACTCGCCACCACGGTTCTGCGGTTGACAGGTAGTTCATCGCGACTCGAATTTCAGCCATTGCCGCTTGACGACCCGCGAAAACGACAGCCCGACATTTCGCTTGCGATACGTGAACTCGAATGGAACCCCAGGATTCCCCTGGAGGACGGCTTGATCAGCACGATCGCGTACTTTCAGGAAGTCATCGATGCTGCTTAGCGTGGTCATACCCTGCTACAACGAGCGGGCAACGATCCGTGAACTTGTCGATGCCGTGCGTGCGTCGCCGTATCCCGATAAACAGATCATCATCGTCGACGATTGCTCCACGGACGGAACGCGTGCGCTATTGGAAAGCGAGATCAAGCCGCTGGTCGATTTCATTTTCTACCACGAGGTGAATCGCGGCAAAGGTGCTGCACTTCGCACCGGCATTGCCGCAGCCACCGGCGATGTGATTGTGATCCAGGATGCTGATCTTGAATATGACCCCAACGAGTATCCAAGTCTAGTCGAGCCCATCCTGCACGACCGCGCCGACGTCGTGTTCGGTTCGCGCTTCATGAGTGGTCGCCCTCATCGCGTCCTGTACTTCTGGCACACGATCGCCAACCGGTTGTTGACGCTGGCCTCGAATGTATTTACCAATCTCAACCTCACCGACATGGAGACTTGTTACAAGGTCTTTCGGCGCGAGATCATCCAGTCGATCGTCATCGAGGAAAACCGATTCGGTTTCGAACCTGAGATCACGGCGAAGATCGCCAAGACCCGATGCCGAATCTACGAAGTTGGCATTTCCTACTACGGTCGCACGTATGAAGATGGCAAGAAGATTGGCTGGAAAGACGGGGTGCGGGCGCTGATCTGCATCGTCAAGTACAACGTTTTTCGATGAAACTCGTTCGCTATTTTCTTGTAGGTGGAACTGCGGCCCTGGTCGACCTTGCCCTGTTTGCAATTGGAGCAAAGTTGATGGCGCTCCCCTACCTTCCGGTTGCCGCTGGCAGTTTCGTGGTGGCGACGTTCGTCAACTATTTCCTGTCGGTGCGGCACGTCTTCGAGAGTGGAATCCGGTTCGGCAAGCAGTTCGAAATCGGGCTGGTGTTCGTCGTCAGCGCGCTCGGATTGGCCGTGAACCAAACCATCCTCTGGATTGCGGTTGCGAAATTCGGAGTCGAATTGCTCGCGGCCAAACTGGAGGCGACAGCCGTTGTTTTTTTCTGGAACTATGCCATCCGGCGCTACTATATTTTCGGAAAACCCAACGAGAGAGCGGGTTAACGCGGTGCTCCCGACGACCGGCGCAGACCACCCGGGACGCGCGCGTGGCGTGATATTTCCACTGGGGTCGTTTCTCGCGTTCGCCGCCGGGGTCCTTTATTTCTTCTGGCCGAGTTTCAGCAGCGATTACACATTGCTCTCGGGCGATGCGGGCGACGGCAGACTGCTGAACACCATCGCCGAGCACTGGTACCTGGTGTTTCGCGGCAAGTCTGCCTGGCGCGACGTGGAGATGTACTACCCGCAACACGGCGTTCTCGGTTACGGCGATGCACTGATACTCTTCGCGCCTCCATACATCGCGCAGCGGTTGGCGGGTGTGCCGTTTCTGTACGCCTACGTCGGTACCTTGATTGTCATTCTCGGGACGGGCTACGCGGCAACCATCTGGTTGCTTCGACGCGTCGTCGGCGTCGGTGCCCCGATAGCTGTTGCTGGCGCGCTCATGTTCGCGTTTTCGAACATTAACGCGCTCAAGATCGGGCACTCTCAGCTGTATGCCGCTGCATTTGTGCCGCTGGCAATCGGCTGGTCGTGGCGCGCCACCGCCCGCCTTGCGGACGGAGGGACCTTCCTCCGCGCGGCCACTCCAGTGGCGATTCTGCTGCCATTGCTGCTGTTTACGAGCTATTACGTGGGGTGGTTCACGTGCTTGTTCATTGCGACATGGGCGTTGTCACTGCTGGCGACAAAAGCTCTGACGGACCCCGGGGCGCCCACAGCGTTCGTCTTGCGCGCCTATGACCGGCGATTTGCCCTGGCGGGGCTGGCACTCGTATTCGCGATTGCACTACTGCCGTTCATACTGACCTACTTGCCGGTATTCCGGGACATCGGAGGACGCAATTGGGATGAAGTCAAGCTGTCGCTACCATCCATGGTCGACCTCATCAATGTCGGTCCCTACAACTATGCATGGGGCTGGCTCGCCCAATACCTGGTGCCGCCGAATCGTCCACTCGCGCACGAGCAATGGCTTGGTCTGCCACTGCTTCTGATGGCGTCATTCGTGACCGTACAGGTGTGGCTCACCGGTCGGGTGGTGCGAGCGGTCCGCTTTGGCAACACCATGTCGAATCGCGAGCAGGCCATCTTCGCGCTGGGCATCGCGACGTTCGTCAGTTGGGCCCTGATGCTCGAAATCGGCTCGGCCTCCCTGTGGCGAATCGCGTTTGCCCTGCTGCCCGGCGCCGGCGCGATCCGCGCCGTGTTTCGCTACCAGGTCGTCTTGCACCTCGTGGTGATCGTGGTCGTTGCGATCGGACTGAATCACGCGTACCGGCTGCCGAAACTTCGCCCGGTGGTGGTCATCGCGCTGGCAGCCTTGCTGGCTGAACAGTTGACGGAGTACCGCTCGAGGTTTTACGTCGGCGAAACGATTCGACGTCTTGCCGCACTGCAATCACCGCCTGCGGAGTGTCGCTACTTTCTGATCGAGAAGGGGCGCGACGGCGACGATCGTCCCGCATTCCACTTGCAGATGGAAGCCATCGTCATTGCGCAAAGAACTGGCATCCCGACGATCAACGGCTATAGTGCCAACCTGCCGCCATTTTGGGGGGCGGCGCTGACGGACGTACGGGCACCCGGTTACGCCGACGCAGCACTCACCTGGCTTTCGCACAATAACTTGCATGTCGGTCTATGTCTGCTGGATATCCAATCGGGTACGTGGCGAATGCCTCAACCGCGCAGGTCCGATCCACGAGGCGAAAACCTGATCCGGCGCAATATTCGTAGCTTCGAAGAAGGCATGGCGGTATCGCTCATTGGGTTTTACCCGATCGAAACCTCCGGCAGATGGACTAATGGATCTGGTCAGATCGTTTTCGCCATGCCCGTGGAAGTGATGAAATTGCACATTCGCGGGGATGTCGTAAGCAAGCTATCGCAGGTTCGGATTTCGGTTGACGGAAAGACCATTTACGACCAGCCGCATAAACCGGGCCCCTTCCGTATCGAACTTTCCCATGCCGGAACTGCGTCCACCATCGAGATCACCAGCTCGTCCTTTGTTCCGCGAGCACTAGGAATCAATGACGATTCGAGGCTACTTGGCGTCGTGATCGAAAGCGTGGTTGTCGAATGAAAGCATCACCAATACGTCCACCCAATGCTCGCCGAGCAATGGTCGATATCGCGCGCTACGCAACCAGGCCGGGAGGCCTGGTATTGCAGTGGGAGCGCGCTTGAAACAGCCGCTGCTGGAACCGGTGTTGCGACGGATGCGCATCCAGAAGGTGCTGCCAGTCATCCGGCAGCATCGCGATTGTGTGCTGCTGGATATCGGGTGCGGCTTGCACGCCACGTTCCTCCAGTCCGTCGAGCCTTACATCGCGCGTGGCGAAGGTCTCGATTTCAAGGCACCGCTGATCGCGACAGCAAAACTGCAGACGCGACAGTTGACGCTCGTCGACCGCCTACCCTGCGCCGACGCGTCCTTCGATGTGGTGACGATGCTGGCGGTGCTGGAACACCTGGAGCATCCGGACGCGATCCTGCGCGAAATCGAGCGCGTGTTGAAGCCCGCGGGACGGCTGGTGCTGACGGTGCCGTCGAATGCCGCGAAACCGGTGCTCGAGTTCCTCGCCTATCGTGTCGGTATCGTCAGCGAGGCCGAGATCCGCGATCACAAGCGCTACTTCAACCGCCAGTCACTCACGGCCATACTGCGCGGGACCGGTCTGCAAGTGGAGACCCACCGCTACTTCCAGCTGGGGATGAACAACTTCCTCGTGGCGCGCAAGGGCGCCTGAAACGCCGCAAGCAGGCCGCGGAACGACCTGCGCTCAGGCCGTGCCGCCCACTGTCAATCCGTCGATGCGCAACGTGGGCTGGCCCACGCCCACCGGCACGCTCTGCCCGTCCTTGCCGCAGGTGCCGACGCCGGGATCGAGTTCGAGGTTGTTGCCGATCATCGACACGCGCGTCAGCGCATCGGGACCATTGCCGATCAGCGTCGCCCCCTTGACGGGATACGTGAGCTTGCCGTTCTCGATCATCCACGCTTCGGCGGCCGAGAAGACAAACTTGCCGCTGGTGATGTCGACCTGGCCGCCACCGAAGTTGGCGGCATAGAGGCCCGATTTGACGGAGGCGATGATTTCGTCGTGCTCGTGCGTGCCCGCCAGCATCACCGTGTTAGTCATCCGCGGCATCGGCATGTGCGCAAACGATTCGCGGCGGCCGTTGCCCGTGGGCGTGACGCGCATCAGGCCAGCGTTCATCCGGTCCTGCAGGTAGCCTTTGAGTATGCCGTCCTCGATCAGCACCGTGCGCTGCGTGGGATTACCCTCGTCGTCCATGTTGAGCGAGCCGCGGCGGTCGCGCATCGTGCCGTCGTCGACGACCGTCACGCCCTTCGCGCCCACGCGCTGGCCCACGCGCCCGGAGAATGCGCTGGTGCCCTTGCGATTGAAGTCGCCTTCGAGGCCATGGCCGATCGCCTCGTGCAGCAGGATGCCCGGCCAGCCGTTGCCCAACACCACCGTCATGTTGCCGGCGGGCGCCGCGCGCGCGGCAAGGTTGAGCAATGCCTGCGCCACGGCCTCGTCGACATAACGCGCCAGCACGGCATCGTTGAAATACGCGTAGTCGAAACGGCCGCCGCCACCGGAATGGCCCTGCTCACGGCGTCCGTTTTCCTCGACGATCACGCTGATGGAAAGCCGCACCAGCGGTCGCGCATCGGCGGCAACCAGGCCGTCGCTGCGGGCGATCAGGATCGTCTCGTGCTCGCCGGCCAGCGACGCCATCACCTGCGTGATGCGCGGATCCTTCGCCCGCGCCATCTGTTCCATCCGCTCCAGCAGCGCCACCTTGTCGGCTTCGCCCAGGCTCCCCACCGGATTGCCGACCGCGTAGAGCGTGCGTGCCGACGCGCGCTTGCCCAGCGCGGCGACGGCGGACTGCCCTTGCCGGCCGATGGCGCGCACCGCCTGCGCGGCCTCGTCCAACGCGGCCAGCGAAATGTCATCCGAGTAGGCATACGCCTGCTTGTCGCCGGTGACCGCGCGTACACCCACGCCACGGTCGATGCTGAACGAACCGGATTTGACGATGCCCTCTTCAAGACTCCAGCCTTCGTAAAGCGCGTGCTGAAAATAGAGATCGGCAAAGTCGATGTCGTGGGCGTGGATCGACGCCAGGACAGCCGACAGGCGATCCTGGTCAAGGCCGGCGGGGGCGAGCAGCAGATGCTCGGCCTCGGCCAGCACGGCGGCACCCACGGGAGGTACGGAGAGATCGGTCAAGGCAGGCCTTTCAGGGTCCGGGGCGATACGTCACGCTGCTGCGCAGCGGGACTACCCTCTATTCTGGGGCCGAAGGGCGCGGTCTTCAATCGCCGCCGGCCGGTGTCGCGGCGCCCTGGCCCAGATAAGTGGCCATCACCTGCGGATTGGCGATCAGGTCAGTGCTGGCACCCTCGAGGACCAGGTCGCCGGTTTCGAGCACGTAGCCATAGTCGGCCACCTGCAACGCCGCCCGCGCGTTCTGTTCGACCAGCAGGATCGACACGCCGGCGGCCTTCAGCGCCGAAATGATGCTGAAGATCTCGCGGACGACCAGCGGCGCCAGGCCCAGCGACGGCTCGTCGAGCATCAGCAACCTGGGCTTGGCCATCAGCGCGCGGCCCAGCGCCAGCATCTGCCGCTCGCCGCCGGAGAGCGTGCCCGCAGCCTGGTCGCGCCGCTCGGCCAGCCGCGGAAACCGCGCATACACCTCATCAAGCGTGCGCATCGCATTGCGCTCCCCGCGGCGGATGCGCGCAAAGGCGCCCAATTCGAGGTTTTCGCTGACCTTCATCGAGGCAAAGAGGTCGCGCTTCTCGGGCACCAGCACCAGCCCCGCCTCCACGCGCTCCTCGACGGTGAGTCTGCCCACGGTCGCGCCGCGGTAGGTGATGGTGCCGCGGGCGGGAAGAATGCCCATGATCGCGGCCAGCAGCGTGGTCTTGCCGGCGCCGTTGGGGCCAATCACTGTCACGATCTGGCCCTCGGCCACGGCGATCGACACCTTGTGCACGGCCTCGACCTTGCCGTAGGCCACGCCGAGTTCCTTGACGGTGAGCAGCGGTGTCACGTCACACCACCCCGCCCAGATAGGCTTCGCGCACCCGCGGATCGCGCTGGATCTCCGCGGGCAGTCCCTCGGCCAGTTTTTCGCCGAAATCCATCACGACCAGCCGGTCGGTGAGCCCCATCACGAAATCCATGTCGTGCTCGACCAGCAGGATTGTCATGCCTTCGCGCTGCAACGTGCGCAGCAGTGCCGCAAGCTCCTGCTTTTCGAGAAAGCGCAATCCGGCCGCCGGTTCATCGAGCAGCAACAACACCGGGTCGGCGGCCAGCGCCCGCGCGATCTCGACGATGCGTTGCTTGCCCAGAGGCAGGCTGCCGGCCGGATCGAACAGGTGGGCGGCAAGGCCCGTGCGCGTGATGGCGCGCGCGGCCTCGGCGCGGGTGCGCGCCTCCTCCTGGCGGTCGAGTCGCAGCGCCGCCTTCACCACGCCGGAACTGCCGCGCAAATACGCACCGAGCGCCACGTTGTCGAGGACGCTCATCGCGCCGATCAGCTTCACGTGCTGGAACGTGCGACCGAGACCCCGACGCGCGATCTCGAACGGTGCGCGGCTGCCGATGACCTCGCCGCGGAAGACGATGGCGCCCGCAGTGAGCGGCAACGCGCCGGAAATCAGCGCAAACGTGGTGCTCTTGCCCGCGCCGTTAGGCCCGATCAAGCCCAGGATCTCGCCCTGCCGGATCTCGAACGACAGGTCGTTGACCGCCACCAATCCGCCGAATTGCTTGCGCGCCTTGTCCACGGTGAGCAATGCGCCGGGCGTGGGCGCATGGTCGCGCGTGGGCAACGGCGCCGCGTCCGGCACCGGTGCCGGCTGCCGGCGCGGCAACAGGCGCCCGATCCACGGCCACAGGCCATCGCGAGCGAATTGCAGCAGCAGCACCATCATGATGCCGAACACAACGAGTTCGAAATTGCCCGAACGCCCGAGGAGCCCGGGCAGGATGTTCTGCAGCACCTGCTTCAGCAGCGTGATCAATGTAGCGCCCAGCACGGCGCCCCACACGCTGCCCGCGCCGCCGATCACCGCCATGAACAGGTATTCGATGCCCTGATTGATGCCGAACGGCGTCGGATTCACGAAGCGCTGCAGATGCGCGTACAGCCAGCCCGAGATGCAAGCCAGCAGTGCGGCGTAGACGAACACGACAATCTTCAACCGCGCCGCGTCGACGCCGAAGGCCTCGGCCATGTCGAGCCCGCCCTTCAGCGCGCGGATGGCGCGGCCGGGACGCGAATCGAGGAGGTTGTGCGTGGACCACAACGCCGCCAGTGCCAGCGCCCAGATCAGGAAGAAATAGCGGCGCTCGTCCTTCAGTTCGAAGCCAAGGAGGTCGAGCGGCGGAATGCCGGTCATGCCGGTGTGGCCGCCCAGCATCTCGAGGTTGCCGAAGATATAGAAGAGGCTGATGCCCCAGGCGATGGTGGCCAGTGGCAGGTAATGCCCCTGCATCCGCAACGTGATGAAGCCGAGGAACAGCGCGAGCACGCCGGTGACGGCGAGACCGATGAACAGCGTGAACCACGGTGAGGTGCCGTAGTTGATCGTGAGCCACGCCGTCGTGTATGCGCCGATGCCGACGAACGCGGCCTGGCCGAAGGAGGTCTGCCCGGCCACGCCCGTGAGCAGCACCAGTCCCAGCGCCACGATGCTGTACAAGCCAATGTAGTTGCCGAGCGTGACCCAGAACGGTGGTGCGCCCAACGCCACGAACGCCAGCAGCGCGACGAAAATGATGAGCCCCACACGCGGCAGGTGCTTGGTCATCGCCGCGCCCTCACTCTTCTTCCTCGTGATGATGCGTCGTGAGGCTGCGCCACAGCAGCACCGGGATGATCAGCGTGAAGACGATCACTTCCTTGAACGCGCTGGCCCAGAACGACGAGAACGACTCGATCAGCCCCACCAGCAACGCGCCGGCGGCCGCGATCGGATAGCTCTGCAGGCCGCCGATGATGGCGCCGACAAAACCCTTGAGGCTGATCAGGAAGCCGGAATCATAGTAGATCGTGGTGATCGGCCCGATCAGCACGCCGCAGAATGCGCACATCAGCGCGCCCAGCGCAAAGGTCAGCGCGCCCGCGAAGTCCGGCGAGATGCCGCACAGCCGCGCACCGGCGCGATTGACGGCCGTGGCGCGCAGCGCCTTGCCATACAACGTGCGGCCGAAGAATGCCGCCAGCGCCACGATCAGCCCGGCGCTGGTGCCGATCACCAGCAGGCTCTGCGCGCTGACGTTGACGCCGCCGACCATGAACGAGACCGACGAGAATGCGGGCGTGCGCGAGCCTTCGGCGCCGAAGAACCAGAGCCCGAAGCCCAGCATCGCGAAGTGCACTGCGACGGACACGATCAGCAGCACCAGCACGCTGGCTTCGGCCAGCGGCTGGAACGCAATGCGGTAAAGCAACGGCCCGAGCGCCGTGACGGCGGCCAGCGTCAGCGCCACCTGCACGACCAGTGGCGGCTGCAGCGGCGCCAGCCACCACAGCAGCGCGGCGATGACGACCGGAATGCCGGTCCATACGCCAAGGCGCCGCGGCAGGCGCAGCACTTCGTCGGTGCGAATCGCGCGCCAGATTTCCATTGCACCGGCCAGAACGGCCATGCCCAGCAACAGGCCGACGATGCCCGACGCCTTGCCTAGCTGCAGCCCAGCCAGCGTCAGTGTGCCCCACGCGACGAACTCACCGGACGGCACCCAGACGATGCGCGTAACGGTGAACACGAGCACCAGCGCCAGCGCCAGCAGCGCGTAGACCGCACCGTTGGTGATGCCGTCCTGGACCAGCAACGCGGCAATCGACAGATCCATGCGGTCCTGTGGCGGCGGTCAACAAAACGCCGCCGGCAGGCGCCGGCGGCGGACGTTGTCTGGCATGACGGAGGCACGCGCAATATTCATGCGCATTGCTCGCCCGGACTTATTTCTGCAAGACCCACTTGCCGTCCTGGATCTTGACCATGACCCGGGCGCGGTTGTCGAAGCCATTGTGATCGTTGGCGTTCATCACGAACACACCGTGCACGCCGACGACATTGGACGCCTCGAGCGCGTCGCGCAGCGCGGTGCGAAACGCCGGCGTACCCGGCTTGGCCTTCTTCATCGCTTCGGGCAATGCCTGCGCCAGCAGCTGGTAGGCATCCCAAAGGTGGCCGCCGAACGTCGTGCGCTCGCCGAATTTCTGCTCGTACTTCGTCACGTATTCGGCGGCCGTTTTCTTGACCGGGTTGGCGTCGGGCAGTTGCTCGTACACCAGCATCGGGCCGACCGGCAGCAACGTGCCGTTGCCGTCCTTGCCCATCACGCGGAGGAAATCGGGATTGCCCACGCCATGCGTCTGATAGATCTTGCCCTTGTAGTTGCGCGCCACGAGTTCCTTCTGCGGCGTGGCGCCGGGCGTGCCGGCGGCACCGATCAGCACGGCGTCCGGATTGGTGGACATGAGCTTCAGCACCTGGCCCGTCACCGACGGATCGTTGCGGTTGTACTTTTCCTCGGCCACGATCTTGATGCCCGCGGTCTGCGCCGAGCGCCGCATTTCGGCGAGCCAGCCGTCGCCGTAGGCATCGGCAAAGCCGATGTACGCCATCGTCTTGATGCCGGCGGCCTTCATGTTGACCGCGATGGCGTCCGCCATCAGCGCATCGTTCTGCGGCGCCTTGAAGATCCAGCGCGTTTTCGGATCGGTGGGATTGATGATCGCTGCCGAGGCCGCCAGCGAGATCATCGGCGTGCCGGAGTCGACGGCCACTTCGCGCATTGCGAGAGAATTGGGCGTGGTCGATGACCCGATGATCACGTCGACCTTGTCCTCGCTGACCAGCTTGCGGGCATTGGTCACGGCCTTGGTGGTGTCGGATGCATCATCCAGTACCACCCACTTGATCTTTTCGCCGCCGATGGACGTGGGCAGCAGGTCGAGCGTATTTTTTTGCGGGATGCCGAGCGAGGCGGCCGGGCCGGTGGTGGACAGCGTGACGCCGATGGTGACGTCGGCGTGCGCGGGTGCCGCCAGCGCCAATGCCATTGCCGCGCTGATGGCGGCCAGGGGTGCAGCGAATTTCATGGAATTCCTCCGGTAGGGGCGAGCGCAGCGGCGGCACCTTGTGCTTACGATGCCGTGGCCACATTGTCGCCGATTCTGGCAAACCTGACCGGGATGGTCAAACAACCCACTTGCGCATATTCAAACCATGGCGCCGGCGCGAGCGATCCTTTGCCTGGCAGCGACCTGCGACCCGGCTAGCGTCTTTTCAGTTCATCGCGAATCTCGCGCAGCAGCAACACGTCCTCGGGGGTGGGCGCCGGGCCTGCGGGTTTCGCGTCCATCTTCGCCTTGGCCTTGCTGAACTGCTTCACCATCCAGAAGATGACAAATGCGAGGATCAGGAAATTGATGACGATCGTGATGAAATTGCCGTACGCCAGGATCGGGACGCCGGCCTTGGTCAGTGCCTCGTACGTCATCGGCCCCGCGTAATTGGCGGGCGGACTGCCGAGCAGGATGAAGTTGTTGGCGAAATCGAGGCCACCGAAGATCCTGCCGATGATCGGCATGATGATGTCCTTGACCAGCGAATCGACGATCTTGCCGAACGCGGCACCGATGATCACGGCGACCGCGAGGTCGATCACATTCCCCTTGACCGCAAAATCACGGAACTCGCCCAATAGCGACATGACTTATCTCCGGGTTAAATGACTGCGAACGCGCACCGGCATGGCAGGATCAGACCGCAGCTTCGCCCGACTCGCCGGTGCGGATGCGGATGACCTGGTCCACGGTCGTGACGAAAATCTTGCCATCGCCGATCTTGCCGGTACGCGCCGCCTTGACGATGGACTCGATGGCCCGCTCGACCATCGAATCGGCCAGCACGACCTCGACCTTCACCTTGGGCAGGAAATCGACAACATATTCGGCACCGCGATAGAGCTCAGTATGACCCTTTTGCCGGCCGAAGCCCTTGACCTCGGTAACGGTGAGCCCGGTGACGCCGAGTTCCGACAACGCCTCGCGCACTTCGTCGAGCTTGAACGGCTTGACGATCGCTTCGATTTTTTTCATTGCTGCTGCTCCCTGATGATGCAATTCACCGGCCGACAACCGAGCTTACACGACGCGGGCCGCCCCTCCTAGACGCCATCCGCGGGCGGCACGACGGTGGTCCATTCGTTCCAGGCCGACGTGATCGGATAGCGCCAGTCCTTGCCGAATCCCCGCGCGGTGATGCGGATGCCGACGGCCGATTGCCGCCGCTTGTACTCGTTGATCTTGATCAGCCGCACGACCTTGGCCACCGCGTCGGCCGGCAGGCCCTCGGCCACGATCTGCAGCGGACTCCGGTCGCGCTCGACATAGGCCTCGAGAATGGCGTCGAGAACTTCATACGACGGCAGCGAATCCTGGTCGGTCTGGTCGAGGCGCAACTCGGCGGATGGCGGACGGGTGATGATCCGCTCCGGAATCACGCGCCCCAGGCCGTTGCGATAGTGGCAAAGTCGGTAGACCAGCGTCTTGGGAATGTCCTTCAGCACCGCAAAGCCGCCGGCCATGTCGCCGTACAGCGTGGCGTAGCCGACCGCCATTTCGGACTTGTTGCCGGTGGTCAGCACGATCGAGCCCGACTTGTTGGACAGCGCCATCAGCAGCGTGCCGCGAATGCGCGCCTGGATGTTTTCCTCGGTCGCATCCACCGGCAACCCCTTGAATTCGTCCGCCAGCGCAGCGAGGAACGCATCGAACACGGTTGCGATCGGAATTTCGTCATAGCGCACGCCGACGATGCCCGCCATTTCGCGCGCGTCATCGAGACTGATCTGCGCGTTGTACGGCGACTGCAGCATCAACGCGCGGACGCGGTCGCGGCCCAGCGCGTCGACAGCCACGGCCAGCGTCAACGCCGAGTCGACGCCGCCGGACAGCCCCAGCAGCACGCCGGGAAAGCGATTCTTCTCGACATAGTCGTGTACGCCCATCACCAGCGCTGCGTAGACATGCGGCTCCAGCGCCGTATCAAGCGCGCCGCGGACCGGGCGCGGTACCGCACCGTCGAATACGACCTCGCCCACCGTTTCGTGCCAGGCCGGCAATTGCTGCGTCAGCGCGCCGGTGCCGTCGACGACGAACGACGCGCCATCGAACACCAGCTCATCCTGGCCACCGACGCGGTTGACGTAGACCACCGGCACGCCGGTTTCGCGCGCGCGCGCCGTCACCTGGTCGCGCCGCAACGCCTGCTGGCGCGTGTGGTACGGCGAACCGTTGGGCACCACCAGCACCTGCGCGCCCGCGGCGCGTGCCTGCGCGGCGGGTTGCGGGAACCAGACGTCCTCGCA
>JANMCS010000442.1:0-3769 GCA_031361405.1 Betaproteobacteria bacterium | reverse complement strand
GATGAAGATCGCGATGTCATAGCGCTGCAGCGACGCATGCGCCGCATCCAGCGCCGTGCGCTCCGACGGCGGCAGGATCACGATCGCCGGAAAGATGATGGACGTGGCGCCGAGCGCGTCCAGTGCCTGCGCGATGCCCGCAGCCTGCCGCGCCGGGCGCGTGATGATCACGCGAATGTCCTGGAGCGGCCCGCGCGGACGCACCGGCGGCGTCAGCGAATGCGCCGACATTGCTGGCGCTTTGTCATGCGGCAATCAGGCGCGCGCCGCCGCGTTGCAGGAAATCATCCGCGAGATTGCGCCCCAGTTGTTCCGCCGCAACGTGATCTGCCACCGCTGCCGTGACCTCGCCGCGCATGACGTCGGTGCCCGCCTGGCTGGCCAGCAGTCCACGCAGCCACAGCGTACCCGCCTTCCACTCGCCATAGCCCGCCAACGGCGTGTGGCAACTGCCACCGAGCGCCCGCGAAAATGCGCGCTCGGCTGTGGTGGCCAGTGCCGTGTCGCGATCGGCGAGGCGATCGAGCACGCCGACAAGATCAGCTCGGTCGCCGCGGCATTCGAGCCCCAGCGCGCCCTGGCCGGGCGCCGGCAAGCTCACTTCCGGTGCCAGCAGCGATGTGATGCGCGCGCCGAAACCCAGTCGCTTCAAGCCGGCCGCGGCGAGGATGATCGCATCGTAGCCGCCTTCGTCGAGCTTGCGCAGACGCGTGTTCACGTTGCCCCGCAACGGCTCGATCCTGAGCTGCGGATAGCGTTCGCGCAATTGCGCCTCGCGCCGCAGGCTGGACGTGCCGACCACCGCCCCCGGCGGCAGCGCCTGCAGCGAGGCGAAGCGATTGGACACCAACGCATCGCGTGGATCTTCGCGCGCCGTGATACCCGCCAGCGCAAAGCCGTCGGGCATGTCCATCGGCAGGTCCTTCAACGAATGAACGGCGAAGTCGGCGCGGCCATCGGCCATCGCCACCTCGAGCTCCTTGATGAACAGCCCCTTGCCGCCGATATCGGTGAGCGGCCGGTCGGTGATCTGGTCGCCCTTCGTGGTCATGCCCAGCAATTCGACCTCGGTTGAGGGATAGAGGACCGCGAGACGCGCCTTGATGTGCTCGGCCTGCCATAACGCCAGCGCGGATTCGCGCGTGGCAATGATCAATCGGCGCGGTGCTGCGGCGCTCATGCGGCCGAGGCGTCCATCTGCATCATGCCGAACAGGTTGCCCTCGGTGTCGGAGCCATACGCAAGCCAGCCCATCGTCGAGATCGGCATCTTGGGCACGGTGATCAGGCCGCCCGCTTCCGTCACCTTCGCGATCATGGCGTCGAGATTCGCCACGCCCACGGTGCAGACGAACGCGTTGACCGCCGCCATCGGCACCGGACCACCACCACGGCGCGGCATCAGGCCACCGTTGATGCCGGGCTCGGGCGCCTCGCCGGTGGTGACCAGCCAATAGCCTTCCGTGCCCCATTGCGCAAATTTCCAGCCGAAGAGTTGCGTGTAGAAGTTCATCGCACGCTCCGGGTTTTCCGCATGAATTTCGAAATGAATGGGTCTGGCCATGGCCCTGCTCCTCGAAAGCAACTGGAAGGGCGATTATCATAGCGCCATCCCCCCAATCGGCAGAACACCCATGCGAATCGTGATCACCGGCGGCGCCGGTTTCCTCGGCACCCGCCTCGCCCGCAGGATCCTGGACCGCGGCACCCTCACCGACGCGAGCGGCCGCGTGCGCGAAATTTCGGCGGTGACGTTGCTCGATGTCGCCGCGCCGGGTGCGTTCGCCGATGGGCGCGTCAGCGCGGTGACGGGCGACCTCGCCGATCCCGCGGTAATCGCGCGTGCCGTGACAGCCGATACCGACAGCGTGTTCCATCTCGCCGCGGTGGTCAGCGGGCAGGCGGAAGCCGACTTCGACATCGGCATGCGCGTGAATCTCGACGCCACGCGCGCGCTGCTCGAACGCTGCCGCACGCTGGCCAAGCCCCCCAAATTCGTGTTCACCAGTTCGCTGGCCGTGTTCGGCGGGCCGCTGCCGGATCCGGTGCCCGACAATGCGCCCGTGACCCCTCAGGCGTCCTACGGCACGCAAAAGGCCATCGGTGAGTTCCTCGTCTACGACATGTCGCGCAAGGGCTTCATCGATGGCCGCAGCTTGCGGTTGCCCACGGTCACCGTGCGGCCCGGCAAACCGAACAAGGCCGCGTCGTCGTTTGCCAGTGGGATCATTCGTGAGCCGCTGGCCGGCGTCGACGCGATCTGCCCAGTGGCCCCCACGACCAGGATGTGGGTGCAGTCGCCGCGCGCGGTAATCGACAACCTGGTGCTTGGCCACGAAACGCCGGCAACGGCCTTCAGCAGCAGCCGCTCGATCAATGTGCCGGGACTGTGTGTGGGCGTGGGCGCGATGGTGGACGCGCTTCGCATTGTTGCCGGCGATGCCGTTGCCGCTCGCGTGACGTGGCAACTCGATCCCGCGATCGACAAGATCGTGGCGACGTGGCCCGCCAATTTCGCGCCTGCATTCGGCCTGTCGCTCGGCATGCGCGCCGACACTGATTTTGCCGACATCGTCCGCGCGTATATGGCCGACGACATGCCCGCGGCTTAGGGCAACGCGGACCACCCAGCTTCGCCGCATCCAATGTCGCCGCTGCTGCTCAGCCAGATCGTCGCCCGCAACATCGTGCCGGTGGTGGGTATCCTGCTGTTCGGCTGGTCCGCGTCCAATGTGCTGGTGCTGTACTTCATCGATACGATGCTGGCGTTGGGCGTGATCGCCATGGGCGTTGCACGCCACATGTTGCCGCCGCCCACCGACGAGGGCTGGGCGGCGCGCGCCAATGCCGAAGCGGGCTATGTCGGTGTCGCGCTGATGATCATCGCGGTGCTTGCCGTCCCCCTGGGCGTGCCGTTGATCTTCATGCTTGTGCCGACCGGGATGGATTGGCGGGTGATGATCGCCGACCGCAGCCTGCACATCGGCATCCTGCTGCAGGTCGCGGCCGCATGCTGGTCCGGCTTCGGCCTGGTTCGCGCGCTGCGCACGCATACACCCGACCAGTTGTACCTGAAGCGCCGCTCCGCGTTCGTCTTCCTGCGCTGGCTGGTGTTGTTGATGGCCACGTACTCCGGCGTCTTCCTGCTGTTCGGCCACTACAGCGCGCTGTTCTTCGTCGTGCTGTATGTGGCGACCTCGATCGTGATCGACGTCGCGCCCACGCGGTTCCTGCGGGCGATGCCCGGAGGCGACGAGATAGCTGCGTCCGAGCCGGATGGAGGGGACGACGCGACGGCGTCCCAATCGACGACGCCACCATGGCGCCCGAACACCGCCCCGCCGGCGGCCCCCAAGGCACCGCATCGACACGGGTCCCACCGGCATTGAACTGCCACGAATGGCCGCCACATTCGCCGCCGGCTGCCCCGTTCGACGCCGCTAGTCCGCGTCCGCCAGCGCCGGCTCCGCTTCCAGCAACGCTTCGAGCAGCAACGCCGATGTGGCGTCGCGCAGGCGCGTGGCATCGGACAGAATCTGCCGGAAACGCCGGCCACCGGGCATGCCGTGATAGAGACCCAGCATGTGCCGCGCAATGGCCCGCAGCGGCACGCCGCGGGCGCGCTGCGCTTCGACATAGGGCATCATCGCGCGCAGGATTTTTTCGCGCGTGGGCGGCTGCGCAGTCTCGCCGAAGAGACGCCAGTCGACCAGCGCCAGCACCATCGGATCGTGATACGCGGTGCGACCCAGCATCACGCCATCCACCGC
>JANMCS010000412.1:0-2788 GCA_031361405.1 Betaproteobacteria bacterium | reverse complement strand
GGCGCCGTATTGCCAGCCGGCGCGCGGATCATGCTGGTCGGAGCATTGTCAGGGGGATGAGCCCGGCGTCGAACGCGTGTGCGGCATTGCGCCGCAACAGTTCATTGCGGGAACCCGGGTAGAACGGTTAAAATCGACGGGTTTGCTGTTTGGCACTTGCACCGCAATGGACGCCCCTCTCTCGACCAAACCGATTCGCCGGATCTTGGCGTGGCAGGCGGCAACGACCGTGGTGCTGGCGTTGCTCATCGGCTTCATGGCCGGGGCGCACGGGGCGCTTTCCGCCCTGCTGGGAGGGGTGGTCAACATCTCGGCCGTGGTGGTCTACGCGGTGGTGCTGGGGATCTCCAACCCGTCGTCGGCAGGCGCGACGGTGGCGGCCATGTTTCGGGCCGAAGCAAGCAAGATCCTCGTGATCATCGTCCAGCTCTGGCTGGTACTGACGACCTACAAGGACCTCGTACCGGCGGCTTTCTTCGCCACGTTCGTGATCACGGTGTTGCTGTTCAGCATGGCCTTTTTCGACCGCGACTAATCTCCTCTCTCGACGATCCCCATGGCGGCCGCCGCTTACGAATCCCCCTCCGAGTACATCCAGCACCACCTCGCCTTCCTGCAAAAGCCGGTTGGAGACGGTAGCTTCTGGATGGTCAACGTCGACACGATGGTCATGTCGATCCTGCTGGGCATCCTGGGCCTGGGCTTCATCTGGCTCGCCACCCGCAAGGCCACGTCGGGCGTGCCCTCCAAGCACCAGGCGTTCGTCGAACTGTGCGTCGAGTTCGTCAACGACCAGGTCAAGGGCATCTACCACGGCGAATCGAAACTGGTGGCGCCCATCGCGCTCACCGTGTTCATCTGGGTCGTGCTGATGAACTCGATGGACTTCCTGCCCGTCGACATCATGGCGTGGTTCTACGGCCTGCTCGGCCTGCACAACTGGCGCAGCGTCCCCACCGCCGACATCAACACCACCTTCGCGCTGGCACTCACCGTGTTCGCGCTGATGATCATCTTCTCGATCAAGTCGAAGGGGCTGGGCGGCTGGTCCAAGGAATTGTTCGTGGCCCCGTTCGGCAACCACTTCCTGCTGTGGCCGGTCAACTTCCTGTTCCAGATCGTCGAGTACTTGAGCAAGCCGCTGTCGCACAGCCTGCGGCTCTACGGCAACATGTACGCTGGCGAAATCATCTTCCTGCTCATCGGCATGCTGGCCGCGGCCGGCCTCGCCGGCATGGGCTTCGGCATCCTGCTCAACCTGATGTGGGCCATCTTCCACATCCTGATCGTTCTGCTTCAGGCCTACATCTTCATGATGCTCACCATCGTGTATCTCGCGATGGCCGAAGAGCATCACTGATATCGCGTTCGCTGCTTACTACTCGTCGTATCCGTTCACCATCACGAAACCCGCAATCGAAAGGAATGCACCATGGATAAGGTACAAATGCTGGCGATGATCCAGGCCTACACCGCCGTCGGGATCGGTCTCATCATCGGCCTGGGCGCGCTTGGCGCGTGCGTCGGCGTGGGCATCATGTGCTCGCGCTTCCTCGAAGGCGCCGCACGCCAGCCGGAACTGATGCCGCAACTGCAAGCCAAGGTCTTCCTGCTGCTCGGCCTGATCGACGCATCGTTCATCATCGGCGTCGGCCTCGCGATGTTCTTCGCGTTCGCCAACCCGCTGCTGGCCGTCATCCCCAAGTAAGGGCGTTGCATTTGCACCCGTCCGCTACGCTCTAAGGCGCCATCATGAATTTCAATCTGACGCTGATCATGCAGGCCGTGGCATTTACGGCCTTCATCTGGTTCTGCGCGCGCTTCATCTGGCCGCCGTTGATGCGCGCCATCGAAAACCGGCAGAAGCAGATCGCCGACGGCCTGGCCGCCGGTGAACAGGGACGCCGCGAACTCGCCAGCGCCGAAAAGCGCGACGCGCAGATGCTGGTCGATGCCAAGGCACGGTCGGCGGAAATCGTCGCGATGGGCGAGAAGTACAAGGCCGACGCCATCGAGCAGTCGAAGCTCGACGCCAAGGCCGAGGGCGAACGCATCATCGCCGCCGCCAAGGCCGAGATTGCGCAGGAAGTGGCGCGCGCCAAGGAACAGCTGCGCGATGCGGTAGCCGATCTCGCGGTGGCCGGTGCCACCAGGATCCTGCAGAAGGATGTCGACGCCAAGACGCACGCCGACCTCCTCGCGCAGCTGAAGCGCCAGCTCTAGCGCCCCGTAGCCATGGCCGAGATCACCACCATCGCCCGCCCGTACGCCGAGGCCGCGTTTGCCCTCGCCCGCGAGGGCAACGCGTTGCCGGTCTGGTCGGAAATGCTGCGCTTTGCCAGCGCGGTCGTCACCGATTCGCAGATGGCGCGGGCGCTGGACAATCCGCTGCTGGACGGCGCGGCCAAGGAGTCGCTGCTGCTGTCCATCGCCGGCGACAGGATCAACGCGCAGGGCCGCAGTTTCCTGCACGTGCTGGTCGAGAGCGATCGGCTCGGGGCGTTGCCCGCCATCGCCGTGCAATTCGACGCGCTGAAGAATGCCGCCGACGGCGTGGCCAAGGCGCTGATCGAAACGGCCTATCCGCTCGAAGGCAGCGACCTGCAGGACATGCAGGCGGCGCTGGAAAAGCGCTTCGGCCGCAAGATCGAAGCGACGGTCGAAGTACGTCCCGAACTGATTGGCGGCGCGCGCATCACGGTGGGCGACACCGTGATCGATGCAACGGTGCAGGAACAGCTGCGCGCCATGGCCACGAAACTGCGATCCTAGACCGCACCCCGAATCC
>JANMCS010000377.1:0-5864 GCA_031361405.1 Betaproteobacteria bacterium | reverse complement strand
GATGAAGCTCTTCGCGTACTCGCCGGTCTGTATGTCCTTCAAGGCCTGGCGCATCGCGGCACGCGTCTCGTCGGTCACGATCTTCGGCCCGGTCACGTACTCGCCGTACTCGGCGTTGTTCGAGATCGAGTAGTTCATGTTCGCGATGCCGCCTTCGTAAATCAGGTCGACGATCAGCTTCAATTCGTGCAGGCACTCGAAGTACGCCATCTCGGGCGCATAGCCCGCCTCGACCAGCGTCTCGTAGCCTGCCTTGATCAGCTCGACGGTGCCGCCGCACAGCACAGCCTGTTCGCCGAAGAGGTCGGTCTCGGTTTCTTCGCGGAAATTGGTTTCGATCACGCCAGCGCGCGCGCCGCCAATGGCCGCGGCATACGACAGCGCGACGTCGCGGGCCTTCTTCGACGCATCCTGGTGCACGGCGATCAGCATCGGCACGCCGCCGCCGCCAACATACGTCGAGCGCACGGTATGTCCCGGCGCCTTCGGCGCGATCATCACCACGTCGAGGTCGGCGCGTGGCTGCACCTGGCCGTAGTGGATGTTGAAGCCGTGCGCAAACGCGAGCATCGCGCCCTGCTTGATGTTGGGCTCCACATCATTCTTGTAGACGGCGCCGATGGATTCGTCGGGCATCAGCATCATCACGACATCGGCGCTCTTCACCGCATCCGCCACTTCGGCGACCTTCAAGCCGGCCTTCTTGGCCTTGTCCCACGATGCGCCGCCCTTGCGCAGCGCGACAGTGACCTTCACGCCCGAATCGTTCAGGTTCTGCGCATGCGCGTGACCTTGCGAGCCGTAACCGACGATCGTGACCTTCTTCCCCTTGATCAGCGACAGGTCGGCATCTTTTTCGTAGTAGACCTTCATCATGACTTGGTTTCCTTGATTGGCTTGGTGAGGTGTTGCTGCGCGGTGCGCATTCTCCATCGCGCGGCTGCAATGGTGCAATGGGCGCTAGACCCGCAATACCCGCTCGCCGCGGCCGATGCCCGAGGCGCCGGTGCGCACGGTCTCGAGCACGACGCCCGGCTCGATCGACTGCAGGAATGCGTCGAGCTTGCTGCCGGTGCCGGTCAATTCGATCGTGTAGCTCTTGTCCGTCACGTCGAGGATGCGGCCGCGGAAGATATCCGCCAGCCGTTTCATCTCCTCGCGGTCCTTGCCCGAGGCGCGGACCTTGACCAGCATCAGCTCGCGCTCGATGTGGTTCCCCTCGGTCAGGTCGACCACCTTGACCACTTCGACCAGCTTGTTCAACTGCTTGGTGATCTGTTCGATGACGTCGTCGGACCCGATGGTGACGATGGTGAAACGCGACATCGTCGGATCTTCGGTGGGCGCCACCGTCAGCGAGTCGATGTTGTAACCGCGGGCGGAGAACAGACCCGAGATTCGCGACAATGCACCGGACTCGTTCTCAGCGAGAATCGAAAGGATATGTCTCATAGCTCTTCCGCCAGGATCATTTCCGTCAAACCCTTGCCGCCCGGCACCATCGGGAACACGTTCTCCGTCTGGTCGGTGATGAAGTCCATGAACACCAGCCGGTCCTTCAGCTTCAGCGATTCACGAAGCGCACCTTCGACATCGCCCGGCTTCTCGATCTTCATGCCGACGTGGCCATAGGCCTCGGCCAGCTTCACGAAATCGGGCAGCGCGTCCATGTACGACTCGGCGTAACGGTTGCCATAGAAGAACTGCTGCCACTGCCGCACCATGCCCATGTAGCGGTTGTTCAGGTTCACGAGCTTGATCGGCAGGTGATATTGCTTGCAGGTGGACAGCTCCTGGATGCACATCTGGATCGACGCCTCGCCGGTGACACAGGCGACGGTCGCGTCCGGATTGACGAGCTGCACGCCCATCGCGGCAGGCAAGCCGAAGCCCATCGTGCCCAGGCCCCCGGAGTTGATCCAGCGGCGGGGCTTGTCGAACTTGTAGTACTGCGCGGCCCACATCTGGTGCTGGCCCACGTCGGACGTGACGAACGCGTCACCCTTGGTCAGCTCGTAGAGCTTCTGGATCACGAACTGCGGCTTGATCAGCGCGCTCTTGGTGTCGTACTTCAGGCAATCCTTGCGCTGCCACTCCTTGATGTCGGCCCACCACGCCTTCAGCGCGACCGGGTCCGGCCGCTGCGGCGAGGACTCGATGATCTTGATCATCTCGTCCAGCACATCGCCGACATAGCCGACGATGGGCACATCCACCTTCACGCGCTTCGAGATCGACGACGGGTCGATGTCGATGTGGATGATCTTGCGATCGGCGCGGAAGAAATGTTCCGGATTGCCGATCACGCGGTCGTCAAAGCGCGCGCCCACGGCGATCAGGACGTCGCAGTGCTGCATCGCCATGTTCGATTCGTAGGTGCCGTGCATGCCCAGCATGCCGGTGAACTGCGGATCGGTCGCGGGAAAGCCGCCGAGGCCCATCAGCGTGTTGGTGCAGGGAAAGCCGAGCAGGCGCACCAGCCGCGTGAGCTGGGGGGCCGCGTCGTTCAGCACGACGCCGCCGCCGGCATAGACCATCGGCCGCTTGGCTTCGAGCAGCAGTTGGACGGCCTTCTTGATCTGGCCGGCGTGACCCTTGGTCACCGGATTGTAGGAACGCAGCGACACCGTCTTCGGATAGACGAACTCGGTGCTTTGCTGCGTGATGTCCTTCGGAATGTCGACGAGCACCGGACCCGGCCGCCCGGTGGCCGCGAGGTAGAACGCCTTCTTGATCGTCGTGGCGAGGTCGCGGACGTCCTTGACCAAAAAATTATGCTTGACGCACGGCCGCGTGATGCCGACGGTGTCGCATTCCTGGAACGCGTCCTGGCCGATCGCGTGGGTGGGCACCTGGCCCGTCAGCACGACCATCGGGATCGAATCCATGTACGCGGTGGCGATGCCGGTGACCGCATTGGTGACGCCGGGACCGGACGTGACGAGCGCGACGCCGACCTTGGTCGACGAGCGCGAGTAGCCGTCCGCCGCATGGACCGCGCCCTGCTCGTGCCGGACCAGCACGTGCTTGACCTTGTCCTGATTGAAGATCGCATCGTAGATGTTGAGGACCGCGCCGCCCGGGTAGCCGAAGACATACTCGACGCCTTCTTCCTGGAGGCAGCGGATCACGATTTCCGCACCGGTGAGTTGCATGATGGACACCCTATGTCGATGAAGTCGGCCCGGCCACGAACGCGCGTGCGTCGACCGGGGAACGGCGGGACTGCTCGAAAACATGTCGCGGCAGGGTTGGGCGCACGACCAGCTAAAGCGGTGCTTCGGTAGAAAGCGGCTTTGCCTGGCAATTCCGGCCGCACTCCTGGGGAGTCTCCGCAACGCTTGTGGCATCGCCGGAGGGAGCGCTAACAGCCGTTTTTGCAGTACAGCATGCAGGCCTTGCAGCCCGCAGCCCGCAGCCCTCAACATTAGCTGGAACACCCCATGACGGTCAAGGTCAGGACGCGTGATCCCCGGGCGGAACACGGTCGCACGCCGGTGACTTTGCTGTATCGCAACATCGCGGTCGGCCCCGGCGCAGGGACAGGGCACTCTAGATTCCGCCCTATAATCGAATGATTTGCCGCCCTGATCGCCCAAACTGGCCTCACCACAGGAAATTTCAGGTTTTCTTGCCTCTGTCGAGCGCCGCGCCTATAAGCAGGCGTTCTTCGCCACGCGCGACAACGACGGGGCGCTCGACATCGTGCAGGATGCGATGCTGAAACTGGTCGAGAATTATGCCGGCAAGCCGGCAGGCGAGCTGCCGATGTTGTTCCAGCGCATCCTCCAGAACACGATCCACGACCATTTCCGGCGGCAAAAAGTCCGAAATACGTGGACCACATTGCTCTCGGCATTCGGCAAAGGCGACGATAAAGACGATGATTTCGATCCTCTTGAAACTTTGGCGGCAAAATCGGATTCAAACGCCAATGCGGATCCCGCGGCACAGTTCGAACAGGCGCATGTTGTACGAATGATTGAACAGGCACTGACGAGGCTTCCGGCACGTCAACGCGAAGCGTTCCTTCTGCGTTATTGGGAGGAACTGGACGTGGCGGAAACCGCAGCCGCGATGGGGTGTTCCGAAGGTAGCGTGAAGACCCACTGTTCGCGGGCCGTCCATGCCTTGGCTGAAATGCTCAAAGCTAAGGGATTGCAGCTATGACCGAAGACCAAGCACAATTTGCAAAGAAATTAACGACTTACCTCGACGCGGGCACCGCGGAGATCAAGTCGGGAACGGTCTACAGGCTGCAGCAGGCACGCGCAGCAGCGATCGCACGCCTTGCCGAGACGGCCTCGACCGGGGTGCGGCAATCCCGGTTGGCCCACGCCTTTGCCGGTTCCGCCGGCACAATGGGCCAACCTGGTGCAAGTTTCTGGAAGAGTGGCCGGCTCTGGTTCGGCATCCTGCTGATTGCCGCGGCCGGTTTCGGCTACCAGCAATGGCAGGTCTACCAGCAGGTGAACGACATCGTGGAACTGGACGCCCAGATCCTGTCGTCGGACCTGCCCATCGATGCGTATCTGGACCAGGGATTCCGCAATTGGCTGACTCGCGACGAAAACTGACCGCGGCGCTCGGGCTCGCCCTGGCGCTCGCGGTCGTCGCCACGCTTGTCCCTGCCTCTGCGCACGCCCAGATCACGATGGGATCGCCATCGTGGTCGAAGTTGACCCCCCAGGAACAGCAGGTCCTGGCGCCGCTGGCGCCAGAGTGGGACAAGCTCGACTCCCAGCGCAAGCAGAAGTGGCGCGGCCTGGCCCAGCGCTACCCCAAGATGGCCCCGGACGAGCAGCAGCGTGTCCAGCAACAGATGAACTCCTGGGCAAAGCTGTCGCCGCAGGAGCGGACGATCGCGCGCGAGCAATACAAGTCCATCAAGCAACTGCCGCCGGAAAAGAAGGCGGAAGTGCGCCAGCGCTGGCAGGAATACCAGACGCTTCCCCCCGAAACCAAGCGCGAACTGGCGCTGCAGCCCGCCCCGCCCGCCGGGCGCCCGTCCGCTGCACCTCCTTCTGCAAACACGTTGCCGACGGCACCCCAGTCCAAATCGGCCCCTGCGGTATCCGGCACCCGGCCTTGACTGACCCCGCACGCGCGGTACCTTCGGGATCGCGACGTGCCGGACTGCTGCCACGTCTTGGCGCCGCGTGTTACGAAGCGTTGTTGATCGCGGCGCTGATCTTCATGGCCGGCTTTGCCATGTTGCCGCTGGTGTCTCCGGGAACGGCGGCGACCGCGACCCAGCTGACCGTTCCGCCCGTACCCGCACGGGTCGCGCTGTTCTGCGTCCTGTTTTCGGTCATTGCGTTCTACCTGGTCTGGAGTTGGACCGGCGGACGCCGCACGCTGCCGATGAAAACATGGCGCATGCGCATCGCGCGGGCGGATGGCGCGCCGCCCGATGCCAGGACCGCGCTGCTGCGCTACCTCGCCGCCTGGATCGGTCCCGTACTCGCGCTCGCCGGCTTCGCGCTGCTGCGGGAGCGGGGTTTGGGCGCGCTCGCGCTGGTTCTGCTCGGCTTCAATTTTCTGTGGGCGGGGGTCGATCCGGACCGCCAATTCCTGCATGACCGCATCGCCGGAACGCGCATCCTGCGCGACGGCTAGCAGTTTGCTGGAATTCCCACCGTGTCATCCCGAGGAGCGATTGCGACGAGGGATCGGCTTCATGCAATTCACTGATTCAAGGCAACAGCAGATCCCTCGCTTCACTCGGGATGACACCGGGATAGGGTTTCACTCGGGATGACGCCGGGACAGGGTTTCACTCGGAATGACGCCGGGATAGGGTGCCAGTCGCGAATTTCAGCAACCAGCTTGCGAACTTCAGTTGCGCGGGCGCGCGAGCATTA
>JANMCS010000374.1:0-4459 GCA_031361405.1 Betaproteobacteria bacterium | reverse complement strand
CCGCGCCGCGATCGAGGAAGAATCGAACGGCGCCCGCCGCTCGGACCACCGCTTCGCCGGCGGGAGACCGAGAAGTCGCGCCGACTTCCATGCCGTGTGCGTTCGCGATCGCTGCCGACGCGAGCCCGATCGACGTGGTGCCGCCGCGGATCAACAGGCGGTCGCCCTTCGTCAGCCGCAGTGCCCGGAAGAGCGCACCCCAGGCCGTTTGCAGCATCTCGGGCAGGGCACCAAGCTGATCCCAGCGAAGGCGAGTGTCGATCGCCTGCACCTGGCTCGCAGGCACCATCGTGTATTCGGCATAACTGCCGTCGAACGCGCGTCCCATGCCGCCCATGACCGTTGCGACGGTCTGGCCTACCCGAAACTCGGCGCCGGGCGCTTGGGCCACCGTGCCGACCGCCTCGATACCCAGCACGCGAGGGAATGCGACGCCGGGCGAGTGCCCCTGCCGGGTGAACAGCTCGGACCGATTCAGCCCGAACGCCTCGACACGGATCAGCACTTGCCCGGCCGGCGGCAGGGGCACCGCCCGCTGTTCGAGCTTCTGCACCTCCGGCCCGCCCGGCTGGTGCATCACGACCGCTTTCATCATCGGTGGCATGGGTGTCACCGCCCGGGAGGCGCCGCGCCGAAGAGCTTGCCTGCACCGGCCCAGTCGGATGCCTTCACGTCTTCGAAGATCACGTAGATGTGGTTGGGATCGGTCTGCGTGTTGCGGACGATGCTCTCGGTGATCTCGGCGGCGACCTTTTCCTTTTGCGAATGGTCCTTGCCTTCGAACCAACTGACGCGTACGACAGGCATGCCGTGCTCCTTGAATGACTGAAAAGTCTCTATCGTATTGAAGAACTGGCGTGCCATTCGGGTTCAGGGCAGGTTCAGCGCGTGAGCGGCGCGCTTTGCATCGCGAGCTGCCAGGTGCGCCTCGGCAGGTACCCCGTCAGCCGCTCGACCAGCAGTTCCACCACTTCGGGGCTGACGGCGTGGGCAAGGAACGGGATCACATCGGCGGTCACGTCGGCGCCGAGCTGGATCAGCCGTTCGGCTGCACTCACCGCATGACCATATGGAATCACCGGATCGCTCTTGCCGTGGATGAAGTGCAATGTGGTCGACTCCGGCGCCCGCTCAGGCGCCTTCGCAAAGCGGCCGGCAAGCGAGACGACCCGGCCTGCCAGATGCTCGTCGAGCTGGGTCGCTTCCAGCGCCATGATCGCGCCCTGCGAAAAGCCGATCAGGGCCGTTTGGGCCGGCGTCGTGCCGGTGTCGCGCTGCAGGCCGCGGATGCACTCGACAAACCTCGGCATCGCCGCGGCGATCCGCTCGGCGCGGTTGTCTTCCGTGATCCCTTGAACCGAGAACCACTGATGGCCGGTGCCCATGTCGCAAGGGTCCGGGCTCGGCACGCTGATGACAGCGGCATTCGGAAACTGGCTGGCGAGCCGCGCGCCGATCGGCACCATGCTTTCGGGCGTGCTGCCAACGCCGTGAAACAGCAGGATCAATTGCTCGGGTGTGCCTTCGGGAATCTGCAGCTTGATTGGGTCACGCATGAGCCGTCTCCATTTGCGGTTCAGGCCTTGTGCAGCCACGCCGGTGCGATCGACGTGCCGAGGCCCGCGCCGTAGCCGAGGTAGACGTTGAAACCGCCCAGCGGCTCCAGATAGCGCGCGTTCTTCAGACCGCCGGCATCGACGACACCGAAGCCCATGCTCTCGGCAAGCGCCTTGACCGTCTGCTTGCCGCTCTCGCTGTCGCTGGCGACGAAGACGCTGGCTTTCTGACCGTTGCCCAGGTCGGCGCCCGCGCTCAGCACTTGTGCGAACAGTGTGTTGAAGGCCTTGACGACGATCGCACCTGGCAGGCCCGCGGCGATCTGTTCGGCGGCCGAGGTGGTGTGGCCGAGCGTCAGGCTCATGTAGTCGGCCGACAGCGGGTTGCTGATGTCGACGACCACCTTGCCGTCGAGATCGCCCAGGCTCGTGAGCGCCTTGACCGAGTCGGCGAAACCCGTCGCCGCGATGATCACGTCGGCATCGCGGGCGGCGTCCGCCGACACGACGACAACGCCGGGGAGTGCCGCGGCCAGCGAGGCGGCCTTGTCGGCGCTCTTCGACGTGACGCGAACTTGATGCCCCGCTTCGAGCAGTTGCCTGGCGAAGGCTGCGCCCATGTTGCCGGCGCCGACGATGGTGACTTTCATCTGGATCCTCTGGTGGTTGAAACCGATGGGTCTACTTTATTGGTGCAGTCTTCAGAGATAAACTGTGAAAACTGGAATCCATAGTTCCTTAAATCGGATTAATAAGACGGATGAACAAGTTTCTGGAGATGCGCACGTTCGCGGCGGTCGTCGATGCTGGCAGCTTCGTCGGCGCGGCCGAGGCACTCGGCATGTCGAAGGCGGCGGTGTCGCGCTACGTCGGCGATCTCGAAGCCCGGCTCGGCGTGCGGTTGCTGCGACGCACGACGCGCAGCCTGTCGCTGACCGAAGAGGGCGATGTCTTCTACGCGCGCTGCCGTGAACTGCTTGCCGGCGTCGACGAGGCGGAAGCCGAGATCACCTCGCGCAGCGGCCAGGCGGTTGGCTCGCTCCGCGTCACGGTGCCGGTCAGCTTCGGCATCCTGCACCTCGCCGGGTTGTGGGGGCGGTTCAAGGCCGACAACTCGAAGGTCGCGCTCGATGTGACGCTCTCCGATCGCGTGGTCGATCTCGTCGACGAAGGCTTCGATCTGGCGATCCGCATCGCGACCTTGCCAAACTCGAGCCTGATCTGCCGCAAGCTCTCGTCGACGCGGATGGTGCTGTGCGCCTCACCCGAGTACCTGGCGAAATCGGGCACACCTGTGCATCCGCGCGAACTCTCGCAGCACGCCGTGCTCGCGTACAGCCACTGGAGCGCACGTGACGAGTGGTCGTTCGAAGGGCCGGAAGGAACGGTCACGGTGAGTACGCATCCGTGCATCCGGTCGAACAACGGGGACATCTGCCGGGCCGGCGCCCTGCAGAACCAGGGGATCATCCTTCAGCCGACCTTCATCGTCGGCGCTGATATCGCGTCGGGCGCGCTGGTCGAACTGATGCCCGATTACCAGGCGGGCGAGCTCGGCATCTATGCGATGTACGGCAGCCGCAAACAGGTTTCGCCGAAGGTCCGGCTGCTGATCGACCTGCTGGTTGACTGGTTCAAGGTGTCGCGGTGGGCCGACTCGGGCGCTTGAAACTCGCCTCGCCAATTGGTGCGGACACCATAGCCAGCTGGCCAGGCGCCGTTAGCAGCACTGCGCGATTTACGCCTTCGATCCCAGGTCGACAACCGGTGCGAATCCGCCGTAGATCATCCGCTTGCCATCGAAGGGCATCGGGTTCCTTGCCGGGTCCCAGCGGGGGTCGGTCTTCATCAGGTCTTCCATCTTCGACATCGCCGCGTCACGCGTCGCCTTGTCGGGCCATTCGATCCACGAGAAGACAATTGCCTCGTCGTCTTTGGCGTCGACGGCGCGGCGAAAGTCGGTTTGCTGTCCTGCCTTCACGTCGTCCCCCCAGCATTCGAGGATGCGCGTCGCGCCCAACTCGATGAACAGCGCGTCGAACTGCTCGGCGTGGTCGATGAACTTCTGCTTGTTCGCGGTCGGCACCGCGATGACGAATCCGTCGATGTAGGACATCAGGTTCTCCGATGAGATGGCTGCGTTCGAAGCGGCGGCAAATCCCGTACCCGCAGAGACTTGCGCGGTCTTCGCACGCGACTTACCCTCCGTTTGACCCCGCGACCCGTTCCGCGCATGTGCAGTCGAGTTGGCCCCATGATGGTCCCAAATTTGGCCCGGAAATTGTTTGAAGTCAAGAAACGCAGTCGGACGTCAAAAAAACAAAAACCCCAGTCGAATCAACGATCCGGGGTTCTCGGTGGAACCGGACAGGGCGTCGCGAGACGCCCCGGGACCGCTTCACATGTGGTCGATCATCACCTGCCCGAATCCCGAGCACGACACCTGCGTCGCGCCTTCCATCAAGCGCGCGAAATCGTAGGTCACCTTCTTGGAGGCGATAGACCTTTCCAGCGAGCTGATGATGAGGTCGGCCGCTGCCATCCAACCCATGTGCCGCAGCATCATCTCGGCCGAAAGGATCTCGGAGCCGGGGTTCACATAATCCTTGCCGGCGTACTTGGGCGCGGTGCCGTGCGTGGCTTCGAAGCACGCCACTGAATCCGACAGGTTGGCGCCCGGCGCAATGCCGATGCCGCCCACTTGTGCGGCGAGCGCGTCGGAAATGTAGTCGCCGTTCAAGTTGAGCGTGGCGACCACCGAGTACTCGGCCGGGCGCAGCAAAATCTGCTGAAGGAAGGCATCGGCAATCACGTCCTTGACGATGATGTCCTTGCCGGTCTTCGGGTTCCTGAACTTGCACCACGGGCCGCCGTCGATCAACTGCGCGCCGAATTCCTTCTGC
>JANMCS010000368.1:0-23380 GCA_031361405.1 Betaproteobacteria bacterium | reverse complement strand
CCGCGCCGCGCACTTCCGGCGTGTATTCGAACAAAGCGCCGGATAGCGGCGCCTGCGCCAGCGCTTCGGTCGGCAGGCGCACGCGCGCGGTCGTGATGTACAGCGTGGCAAGATCGCGACCGCCGAAGGCCACACTGGTCGGGCGCGGCACGGGAAGGCGAAGCGTCCGCTGCAGCGTTCCGTTTGCGGACCACCGCTCGATGCGCCAGCCATCCCAGATGGCGATCCACACGCTGCCCTCGGCATCCACGGCGAGGCCATCGGGCTTGACGCCCTCCGGCCATGTTGCGAAGGTGCGGCGGCGGCTCACCGTGCCACGCTTCACGTCGAGGTCGTATGCGAACACGATGCGCCCGGCGGATTCGACGAAGTAGAGCGTGGCGCCATCCGGCGCGAAGGCGATGCCGTTGGCCACCGTGAAGCCGGTGTCGATGCGCTCGCTCGTGCCGTCGGGGTCGATTGATGGTGGGCATCATCCTGTTCCCGGTGTACTGGATGCTGGTCACGTCGGTGCTGCCGTCCAGCCTGGTGCTGTCGCGCCAGCCGCCACTCATTCCGCCGCTCGACCAGATGTCGATTGCAGCCTACGTCGATGTGTTCACGCGGCGTCCGGTGCTGCGGTGGATCGGCAACAGCGCGATGGTGGTGGCCGGGTCCACCATTGTCAGCCTGACCATCGCCACACTTGCCGGTTACAGCCTGTCGCGCTTTCACACGCCCGCACAGCGCGTGGCCGGCGCCACGCTGCTGCTGTCGAAGATGCTGCCCGGCAGCCTGATCGTGATCCCGTTCTTCGTGATGTTCACCACGCTGCATCTGGTCGACAATCTCGCCGGGCTCGTCATTGCCAACATCGCGGTGGGCGTGCCGTTTGCCACGTGGATGATGAAGGGTTTCTTCGACACGCTGCCGCGCGAACTGGAGCAGGCGGCAAAGATCGACGGCTGCACCGACATGCAGGCGCTCTGGTACATCGTGCTGCCGCTGGCGCGGCCGGGGCTCGCCGCGTGTGGCATCTATCTCGCCATCGTCGCGTGGTCGGAGTTCGTGTTCGCGCGCACACTCGTCACCAAGCCCGACAACTGGCTGGTCACCGTGGGCCTGCAGTCCTTCGTCGGCGAATACCTGGTCGAGTGGCCGCAACTGATGGCGGCCGGCGTGGTGTCGCTGATCCCGATGCTGGTGCTGTTCCTGCTGCTCGAGCCGTTCCTGGTCAGCGGGATGACGTCGGGCGCCGTCAAGCAGTAGGCGTCGCCATCTCACCACTCACGCCAGCGTGGTACGAGCGACGGCAGCGAAATCCCGCTGCGTCGCGGCACTGTTGCAGTGGCAATGCAGGAGCACGCGTTGCGATCTGACGCAGTCTCCTGCTCGCGCGATTCACCGCAACGTTATTGAAAACGTACCAAGGCCGCCGAAGTCCGACGTGTTCGACATGTCGACCTTCAGCGTCTCGTTCCGGAAGGTTCCGGTGCCGGTGTATACGGAGCCTCCTTCGCCAGTCGTGCTGGTGAGGGTGATGTTGTTGTCACCATCAATTTTTCCCGAAATCGAGGGAAAGATGGGCACCGAGTTGCCGTCCACCGCGCAAGTCGTCGTGTTGATCGAATACACGTTCGCGAGGAAGTCGCCTGCAAACGTTGGTCCGATATGCTTCAAAATCATGAACGCATCGCCCGAGTAGCTTACTTTGCATACACCGAAGGCAACCGCATACTTGTAAGTGCCAACCCATGTCTTGGTCAGCGGCATCGTCGGGCCGCACGTCCCGTTGAAGGGCAGCAGCGGCGGCGGGCATACCAGGTCGATGGACATGTCCGCGCGCGTGGCCGTGCTTCCGAACTCATTCGTTGTGGACCCGGACGTGGCCCCTTTGGTCGCGGAGGCGGTGATGCGCACACCGTCTCCGTCGTACAGCGCCACGGTGGCGTCTATCGCCTTGCAGACGCTGCCGTTGGTCCCCGAGTCAACTTCGACCGCCTTGCAGACGGCCGTGGATGCCGTCATGGCGAACTCGCAGCCCGCGCCCATCACGGCGCCCGCGACCGGTGTGCCGACCAATGCCACCTCCGCCGCGATCGCCAGGCACCCTTGTGCCGTCATGAACGACGCGACGGGCTTGAGGTACGAACAGCCCGTCGACGTGGTCTCCACAATCTTGTTGCAGGCATCCTCGATGCCTCCGGGGAGCAGGGCGGACGGCGTATTCACGAAGTTGCCCTTGTAGACGCCAGGCCCGGGACCGGTAGGCACCATCGGCACCATATAGCTCTTGCGCGTTTGCTTGCCTTCGATGGCGGCCAGTACTGTCGCGCCGGATGCCGCAATACCAGATTCGGTCACGCTGACCACCAGCGTGCCTGTGTCGGATGTGTTCTTCGAGTACGCCGCCTTCGAAGTCTCCAGTTCCGCCGACGACACTCCCGCGGCCGCTTGCGTCAGGGACACGCTGGCCTGGTTGCGGCCGTTGGCGGTCACCGCATCGATGCTGAACTTGCCTCCCGCCTGCCATGCGAACTTCATCGTGCTGCCATCGGCCATGGTCAGCGTCGCCGGCCTGCCCAACGCGTCAAGCATCAGAACCTGTGTGGCCTTCGGTCCGGCCTGCATATACAGCCCGGTGACGCCAGTCGACTTGCCGACGGCATCCTTGGCACCGAACAGCGTCGTTTGTGCGCCGTCCCCCGGAAGCACGCTCAGGAGCAGCGGGTTGCCGAATTCGGTGAACATCGAGACGTTGCTCCGGTACTGGGCTGGGGCGCACATGACGACGAGGTCCGGGCCATCCCCCTCGGCAAGCCATCCCTTCTTGACCATCGCGTCGCGTACCGCCTTGTCCGTGGTGTAGCGGTGGTTGGCGTCAGGACGCTTGCTAAACACGCGATACACCTGCGTCGTGTCCGCCGGACACGCTCCCAGCGTGGGCAGGAACATGTACATGAACGCCGTGTCTTCGAGGACGAAGCTCGGGTTCTTTGCGCCGGTCGAAGAACATTCCGCCGTGCCGCGGCCAAAGAAATGCGAGTTGCCGAGCGCGGGTGGAATGTAATAGCGACAGACTGGCGACGCTCCGGCTTGCGGGGCGGTATATGTAGCGATCGTTTTTCCCGTCCGCATCCATCCCTTGATGAGTGTCCCGGCATCGAGCTTGGCAATCTCGTCGGGGACCCAGGTGACGAAATAGTGATCGAGCGACGGGTTGTAGAACTCCACAAGGGCAGTTGAGTTGGCTTGCCCGTAGGCATTGGCGGCGCAGGTAACGGCGGCGCAGATGGCCACCAGGTGGGATCGAAGTCGCATCGAATTCCTCTCTAGCGCGGCAATGCTCGTCGTTGGAACCGGGTAGGCCGACCCTCGTACTTGGCAAAGTAGCACCTCCGCTGCCATTTGCGAAGTCATTCTTGCAGAAGTGTCCCTTCGGCCGAAGTTTTGTTTTGGCGACTACAAGTCGTGATACGACACGCGTGTCATGCGCCTGCGGCGTCACTCCGCACTCCGCCTGCGATTTTTGCAACGATCAAGGTCCCGTGTGATACGTTGACGCCATGCAATTCGTCGGCGGCTTCACCATCGACCCCGCGGTCTGCGATCGCCTTATGGAGTTGCGTCGCGCCAGCGACAGCACGCGCTACGTAGATCGTGTTGCTGGCCGCGTAGGTCTTGTCCCAGTCCGGGTCGAGCATTTTTTTCCATCCGTCAAGAACACCCATCCAATGCGCTGATACGTCAGTGGCACCTGCGGTCAGCATCACCCGCAAGTTCTGTAACACGATGCGCGGATTGTCGCCAGAGGGCGCGCGGCAAGCGATACTTGCGCCCGGGCGAGAACGCTTCTTGCCTGGCACGCCCCGAGCATTGGTGGTTCGATGCCGGTTGGTTTGCAAACGGAAAGGCGGGGCATGGATCTATCGCGGCGCGAATTCGTGAAGCTGGTGACCGGAAGCGGCATCGTGCTGACATTTTCACCGTTGGCGATCGCCGCCGTACCGGGATTCGCGGATCGCGAGACGCTGCCCGGGCGGGCGCAATGGAACCCCGCGGTCGGCGGCCGCGGCCGCATCGACGGCGCGGCCAAGGTCACCGGCGCCAAGCTGTATGCGTCGGATTTTCGCGCGACCGACATGCCCGGCTGGCCGGCGACGACCGCCCACGCGATCCTGATGCGCGCCAATGATGCGACGCACATCTTCACCGGCCTCGACCTTGCGCGTTTGCGCGGGACGATGGCACCCACGGTGGTGGTCACGGCGGCCGACCTGGTTCGCGCCGGAACGCGGGTGCCTGATTTCTTCAAAGGCGATCTCTTCTGCCCGGCGGAGCGCACGCCGCTGTATCTCGGCCAGCCCGTGGCGTTGCTGCTGTTCGAAACCTTTGCTGCGTTCAACGCGGCGCGTCTCGCGATCCGCAGCGGCAAGTTCGTCCAATTCGGCAAGGCCACGCCCGCTGTCGCGCAGGCGCCGTACGGCTCCAATCGCTTCGTCCGCGTTGCCGGTCATGCGGTGACGGGTCCCGATGTCTATTCGCCGCTGCAGGCGGGATGGGTGGGGCCGCTTCGCTTCGTCAAGGGCAATACGCCGGTGTGGGCGCCCGGCAGTCCGTCCGGTCCGGCCAGCGCCAAGGCGTCGTACTACGGCGACCAGATCCGCGCGGAGCTGGCCGCGGCCAATCCCGACGTGCTGATGCTCGACCGCACGTTCGAGACACAGTCGATCGACCCGGTGTTCCTCGAGCCTGAATCGGCGCTGGCGTGGTACGACGCCACCACGAAGAAACTCGAACTGGTGGTGGGGGTGCAGTCCCCGGCTGAAGCGGCGGATTCGGTGGCCCATCTGCTTGGCAACGCGCGCGCGGCGTTCAAGCCCACGCACATCAATACGCATTTCGCGTACGTTGGCGGCGGCTTCGGCGGGCGCGACCATACGCCGTTTCCGCTTTACATGGCGTTGGCGGCGATATTCCTGCCGGGTCGTCCCGTGCGGCTTGCGCATGATCGTTACCAGCAATTCCAGGGAGGCATCAAGCGCCATGCCTTCCAGATGCACACGCGCATCGGCGTCGACAAAGCCACCGGAAAGATCCGCGCGTTGGCCGCGGATCACGTGCTGGACGGCGGCGGGCTCGCCAATTTTTCCCCCAGTGTGGCCGATGTCGGGGCTCTGGGCGCAATCGGCATCTACGCCATTCCAAAAGTCGATGTCACCACGGTGGCGGCGCATTCGCGCGGCGTCACGGCGGGCTCGATGCGCGGGTATGGCACGTTGCAGACGATGACGGCGCTGGAGGTCCTGGTCGACGAGGCGGCCGTCGCGTTGCGCATCGACCCGATCGAATTTCGCCGCCGCAATGCGCTGCCCACCGACGGACGCACCTTTGCGGGCAACACTTATATCGGCGTGGTGCGCACGCCCGAAATCCTCGACAAGCTCGACCACCATGCGCTCTGGCAACAGCGTGCGGCGGCCAAGACGCAAGCCGCCGCCGGCTTCGTCGTCGGAACCGGCGTTGCCTGCGTCACCAAGGATTTCGGCAGCGGCGCCGATTGTTCGCTGGCCACCATCGAACTGGCACCCGACGGACGCATCGCGATCAACAGCGACGCGGTCGAGATGGGCACCGCCATCGGTACGGCACTTGCCAACCGCGCCGCCGCGATCATGGGTGGCATGGCCGATGCAGTGCAGATGGCGCGCGTAGATGTCTTCGGACCACTGGAGCTGATGACATCCGGAGACCCCTACAGCGGCAACCAGGCGGCGCAGGATGCCGCGTCGCGCAATCCGCGCTGGGTGCCGCAGATCAGCTCGCCGTCAAGCTCGTCGGTGGGCGCGCATGTCAGCACGCATGGCGCCGCGGAGGCGGCCAAATTGATCTTCCGGTTCGGCCTGTGGCCGGCGGCACTCGACCTGTGGGGCGTGGGTGCGGGCGATATGCTGGCGGGCCAATGGGCGTCCGCGCGCTGGAATGACGGCGCGCTGGCGGTGCCCGGCAAGGCGCCGCTCACGCTGGCCGCGCTCGCCGCGCGCGCCCACCAGTGCAACTTCGTGACCGGCGTCATGGTCCACGGCTTCTCGCGCTGGGCGTGGGCGGCGGCCACGTTCACCGTGGCCGGGCAATCGTTCACGACCGACATCGATGCGCTGGCGGTGCGGTTTGGCGGCGGCAAATTCAATCGCATCGACCGCCGCAATGTGAAATTTCCGCCCACCGTCTACAACCGCTTCGGCACGTCGTACTCGTCGATCTGCGGCACGCTGGTGCGCGTTGCGATCGAACGCGCCACCGGCGCATTGCGCATCGTGAAGGCCTACAGCGTCGTCGAATGCGGCAACACGCTGGTGCCCGAAGTGGTGCTGGGCCAGATGCAGGGTGGCTTTGCAATGGGCGTGGGCCAGGCGCTGCTGGAATACCTGCCGCCGTTTGAGGACGGTCCCGGCAATGGCACATGGAACCTCGGTCAGTATGTAGTCGCGCGCGCGTCCGACTTGCCGATGCAGGACCTCGAGTGCGAAATCCTGCCCCCGGTGACGCCCACCGACCCACCGAAAGGCATGGCGGAGGTGGTGATGATCCCGGTGATTGCGGCCCTCATCAACGCGATCGCCGATGCGACGGGACACCGCTTTGCATCGCTGCCCGTCACTCCCGCGATGCTCAAAGGAGTGCTGCAGTGACCACGCTACGCATCACCATCAACGGGCAGGCGCATGGACCGGTGGAGGTCACCGACGACCTGTCGATGAACGATTACCTGCGCGAGTTTCTCGGCCTGACCGGGACCAAGTTCGGCTGCGGCGCCGCGCAATGCCTGGCCTGCGCGGTGATCATCGATGCGCCCGACGGCACCAGCAGCACCAGTCCCACGTGTATCGTCCCTGCGGTCGCGTTCAACGGCAAGTCGATCCGCACCATCGAGGGCCACGCGAAGAACGGCGAACTGTCGCCGCTGCAGAAGGCGTTCATCGACCATTTTTCGTTTCAATGCGGCTACTGCACCGCAGGCTTCCTCAACGAAGGCCAGGTACTGCTCGAGCGGTTGGCCCGGACACCGGTGGCGCGTGCCGACCTGCCGCAGACCATCCTCGAAGGTCTCGACGGGCACCTGTGCCGCTGCACCGGCTACGTGAAGTACCACGAGGCCGTGCGCGAGGTGATCCTCGCTGACCCGAAGCGTTACCTTGTCTAGCCAACGCGCGTCTGCCAGGAGCACTGCCAGTATGAATGTTCAACGACAGGTGGCGCGGGTCACGGGCATCGTAGCGATGCTCGCGGTCCTGGCCGCCGGCATAACCGATGCACGGGCGGCGGACGTGCCTGCCACGCTGGCTGCGCCGGATAGTTTCGCCGCGATCGTCGATCCTGCTGCGCGATCCGCGGCGATATTCACGGAACTCGGCCGAGTGCTGACCAGTCCGCGCTGCGTCAATTGTCATCCGATGGGCGACCGACCGCTGCAAGGCGAGGTTGCCAATCGGCGTCTGCACCAGCCGCCTGTGGCGCGCGGCGCCGACGGCTTCGGAACGGTGTCGATGCGATGCGCCACCTGCCATCAGAGCGCCAACTTCGACGCTGGCGCGATGCCCGGACACGCCCTCTGGCATCTGGCGCCGCTTGAGATGGCATGGCAGGACAAGTCGGTGGCGCAGATCTGCGCGCAGATCAAGGATCCGGCGCGCAACGGCGGCCGCACGCTCGCGCAGATTCACGAGCACATCGCCACCGACACGCTGGTGGGATGGGCCTGGGCGCCCGGCTTCGGTCGCGCGCCGGCGCCAGGCACGCAAGCGCAGGCCGGCGCGCTGGTCGAGGCGTGGATCAAGACCGGGGCGGCGTGTCCGTAAAGGGGCGAGGGTCGAATTGAAAAAGGGGTCAGGGTCGAATTTACAATTCGACCCTGACCTCTTTGTTTGAGTCTATGTACGCGCCGGTATCGGCTGGTCATCGGTGTTGGGTTCCGGCTGCTCGGCGGCGCGCATGTCGTCGACGGGACCATCCTCCAGCACCAGCTCCTCGTTCTCCGGCACTTCGTGCGGCAGGAAGCCGCCCGACTGGTGCTTCCACAGCATCGCGTATTGCCCGTCGAGGCGCAGCAATTCATCGTGCGAGCCTTCCTCCACGATGCGGCCTTGTTCGAGCACGATCAGGCGATCCATGCGCGCGATCGTGGACAGGCGATGCGCGATCGCGATCACCGTCTTGCCTTCCATCAGACCCAGCAACTGGTCCTGGATGGCGAGTTCGACTTCGCTGTCGAGCGCCGATGTGGCTTCGTCGAGCACCAGGATCGGGGCGTCCTTGAGCACCACGCGCGCGATGGCCACGCGCTGGCGCTGGCCGCCCGAGAGCTTGACGCCACGTTCGCCCACGTGCGCGTCGTAGCCGGTGCGTCCTTTCCAGTCCTGCAGGTCCATGATGAATTCGTGCGCCTGTGCCTTGCGCGCGGCGCTCTCGACCTCGGCGGCGGAGGCGCCCGGCCGGCCATAGGCAATATTGGCGGCGATCGAGCGATGCAACAGCGACGTGTCCTGCGTGACCATGCCGATGGCGGCGCGCAGGCTCTCCTGCGTGACGTAGCGGATGTCCTGCCCGTCGATGCGGATGCCGCCCTCTTCGAGGTCGTGAAAGCGCAGCAGCAGGTTGACGAGCGTGGACTTGCCCGCGCCCGACCGGCCCACGAGGCCTACGCGCTCGCCCGGCTTGATCACCAGGTTCAAGTCGTCGAGCACGCGGCGGCCGTCGGTGCGCCCGTAGGTGAACGACAATTTCTCGAGGCGGATCTCGCCGTGCGGCACCTCGAGTTCGCGCGCGTCGGCGCGGTCGACCAGTGTGTGCGGCACGGCGATCGTTTCCATGCCCTCTTGCACGACGCCAATGTTCTCGAAGATGCCGGTCACTTCCCAGCTGACCCAGCCGGCAACGTTGGAGATCTGCCACGCCAACGGCAGCGCGGTGGCCACGACTCCCGCTGTGACGTGTCCCTGGCCCCATAGCGTGATGCCGATGCCGGCGGTGCCCACCAGCAGCATTGCGTTCATCGTCGTCAGCACCGCCATGAAGCGGGTGATGAGGCGCATGTGCGCCGCGATCGCGCCGGTGTGGTCGTCGATCACCTCGCGCACATAGGCATCCTCGTCGCGCGCACGGGCGAAGAGCTTGACCGTCAGGATGTTGGTGTAGCTGTCGACCACGCGGCCCATCACCAGCGACCGCAGCTCCGAGCTGGTGCGGGCAAGGTCGCGCATCCGCGGCACGAAGTAGCGCAGGAAGAAAATGTAGCCCAGGAACCACAGCACCGTCGGGATCGCCAGGCGCCAGTCGGCGAAGGCCATCAGCACCAGCGCGGACAGGCCGTAGATGCCGATGTACCAGACCGCGCGAATGCTGGAGACGACGGATTCGCGCAGCGCGTTGCTGGTCTGCATTACCCGATTGGCGATGCGTCCGGCGAAGTCGTTCTGAAAGAACGGCCAGCTTTGCCGGACGACGTGCCAATGGCTTTGCCAGCGGATGAGGCTGGTGACGCCCGGCAATACGGCGTTGTTGCGCACCAGGCTGTCGGCCATCATTGCGATCGGCCGGCCGAACAGCAGCAGCGCCGCCATGCCCATCAGCATCGGCGTGGCCGCGCTGAACGCCACCGCCCGATCGGCCGCCTGCATCAGCGTGACCAGCTTGCCGATGAACACGGGAACGAGCGTGTCGATCAGCGCCACCACCAGCCCGGTGGCGAACATGGCGAGGTAGAGCCCGCGCGTCTGCCGGACAAAGTGCCAGTAGAACGCCATCAGCCCGCGCGGCGGCGCGGCTTGCGGCAAGGTGGTGGGGCGAACGCGTGACTCGAAGAATGCGAACATGGGTGGTCGCCAATGCAAAGCGGCGCTGTGCCTCAGTTTGAACTGTGGCCAGCGCTGCGGGGTTCGAGGGGAACCGACCAGTATATCGAATCCTGGTGCCGTTAGCCAATGGCGTCGATTGGCAGCCCGGGAGCGTGCCTCCCCGATGGTTGTCGATCCGCGGCGGTGGCCGCGACTTGCGCAACGGGCGAGGTTGCGTCCCTCGCTCGCATTGCGCCTAAGGATCGGACGCAACGACCCCGTGCTACGCTGAATCGGCGATCGTGTCACAACGCTGCATCGTCGATCCAGCAAGGGAGGCGCGCGCGCAGGCGCAAGGAGCGTATGGATGTGGAGGTTGGTCGGCGTGGCATTGTTGTTAGGCCTTGGGGCCCCGGCATTCGCTGCCCAAGTGGCAGGCGTGACCATTGCCGACAGGGCATCCGTGGGAGGGCAGGCGCTGGTGTTGAATGGCGCCGGCACTTACTTCAAGTTGATCTTCCGGGTTTATGTCGGGAGCCTTTACCTGCCGCAGCCTGTCGGCGATCTCGCGGGCGTGCTGGCGCAGGGTCCGCGGCGAATTCAGATGAACCTCCTGCGGGACCTGACCGCCGATCAGCTGGTCGGCGCCCTGATCGGCGGCATCCACGACAACAATTCGCCTGACGACGTCGTGGCGATCAAAGGTTCGACCGACGAACTCGTGCGCATCCTGCGGGCGTTCAATAACGTGGATGTGAAGAGCAAGGACGTGATCACCATGGATTTCGTCGATGGCGGCACGAGGGTCGCTCTCAATGGCGAGCCGCGCGGGGTGATCGCGGGGGAAGCGTTCAACCGCGCACTCACCCGCATCTGGCTGGGCGACAAGCCGGCGCAGGTCCACCTGAAGAAGGCGATGTTGGGCGGCTGACGCCGGCTTGGTGCCTCGCACATGGCCTCACTTTCCGGGCAATCCATCCTTGTCACCGGTGCCAGCGGCTTCATCGGCGGGCACCTCGTCCGACAGCTGGTTGCCCTTGGCTGCCATGTTTTGTGCCTTGCCCGCGCCAAATCCCGTATCGACGACCTGCGCATCGCAGGCGTGACGATCGTTGCCGGCGATATCACGGATCGCGGCGCGATCACGCGCGTGATGGCATCGTCCGATGTGCGCTATGCGTTTCATCTCGCAGGACTGGTACGGGCGCTCGACCAGGATGAATTCAACCGGGTGAACGTTGGCGGCGTCGAGGCGATGGCGCAAGCGTGCTCTGCCCGGCCGGACCCGCCCGTGCTCGTGCTTGTCTCGTCGCTCGCGGCGGCGGGGCCGGTGCGGGTGCGCCCCGCCGTGGAGAATGATGCAACGGCTCCGATTTCCAATTACGGTCGCAGCAAGCTGGCGGGCGAACAGGTTGCCATGCGGTACGCCGGCAGCGTGCCCGTCACAGTCGTCCGCCCCTGCATTGTCTTTGGCGCAGGTGACCGGGGCATGTTGGAGGTCTTCCGCCCCATCGCGCGCGTGGGCCTCCATGTCGTCGGCGGAGCTGGAGATAGTCGTCTTTCGCTCGTCGTCGTGACCGATCTCGTCGACTGCCTGATCCGAGCCGCCGAGGAGGGCGAACGGCTGGCGGCCAATGTGGCGGGACACGGCACCTACTACGCTGCTGCCGAGGATGTTTCGACGGTCGAGCTCGGCCGTGCGATCGCGCATGCCCTTGGCAAACCGCAGCCGCGCGTTCTGCATCTGCCGGCGTGGTCGATGGAGGTGATCGGCCTGGTGGGCGACATCGGATCGCGACTCCGCGGGCGCGCGGGCTGGGTTGGCCGCGACAAGGTCGGCGAGCTTCTCGCGGGATCATGGACGTGCTCAGCCGCCAAGGCACGGCAGCAGCTGGGTTGGAAACCTGCGGCCCCACTCGCCGAGCATCTCCGCGCAACCGCGCAGTGGTATCGCGATTCGCACTGGCTATGAGCAAGCGCGCCCGTCGCCGCGGCCGGCCTGCCGGTGGTCCGGTGTGCATCGTCCCGGCGACGATGCGGGCGCGCGCCTACAGCGACCGGTCGTAGATGCGATAGGACTTGGTCAACTTCGTGCCGGCCCGCTCGAGCGTTCCGCGCGAACTGGAATTGCTTTCGAGCACCCACGAAAATTCCCAGCGCTTGAGACCCCACGGCTTGGCGGCCTCGACGAGGCGATCCAGCAAAACGATGCCCAGTCCGGATTGTTGGTAACCGGGTACCATCGTCATCGCCATCGTGCGGGCGACGTTGATCCGCTTGCGCCCCAGCAGGAGCCTGAAGATCCCGAACGGCAGCAGCCGGCCGTCGAGCTTGCGGATGATCTGATTGTAGTCAAGCAATGCCAGCACGACCCCGACGGCCTTGCCGTCTACCATTGCAAAGGCGGTGAATTCGGGTGCGACGATCTGGCCCATTTCCGCAGCGATGTGCTTGACCTCGCCCGGCTGCAACGGCGTGAACCCCCATGTGCCGTCGAGCGCGCGGTTATAGATATCGAGGAAGGTCCTGATCTCCGCGTCGAGGCACGAGCGGTCGAACGGGCGCACGGTGAGATCCTCGCCATCGAGCGCCGATACGACTGCCGGCTTGTAGCGGGTGACCAACTGCGCAAGGAGCGCCACATCCATCTCGTAGGCGTACATGTCCTGCGCCTTGGAGAAGCCACAGCCTTCGAGCAGTGCCGCGTAGTAGCGAGGGTTGTAGGTCATCAGGAATACAGGCGGACGGTCGAAGCCGTCGACCAGCAGGCCACACGTGTAGTTGAGGGATGGATTGACGGGTCCGCGCCAATCGGTCATGCCGCGGTGCATCAGCCAGGCGCGACCCGCATCGAAGAGCGCGCGCGCGACAGACAGGTCGTCGATACACTCGAAGAAACCGAAGAAACCACGTTTCTCGTCGTATTTCGTATTGTGGATCGCGTTGACGAAGACCGCGATGCGCCCGGCCACCTTGCCGTTGCGTTCGGCCAGAAACGTCACCATCTCCGCGTGATCAAAAAATGGATGCCGGCCCCACCCCAGCAGCAATCGCTCCTGGGCAAGAATCGGCGGGACCCAGCTGGGGTCGTCGGCATAGATCGTCCACGGCAGTCCCTGGAAGCGTCGCCGGTCGCGCCACGTCTGCACGGCCCGGACGTTGATGCCAAGACTCACAGTCGTTGCCCGTCGCCGATGACGTGCCGGCAGACGTCCGCGATATTCGCGGCGGCGGCATTGTTTTGAATGGGCAGCAGGCGGAGCAGCTCATCCACCGGAAAATCCGAGTGGGTTTCCTTTCCCAGTGCCAGCCCCACGAATGCCGTGGACGAAAATCGGGTGACCAGCACGTCGCAATTGGCGATCATCTCCTCCGCACTGCCGTCCCGGAATGTCAGTGCGTCCGGCGCGTATTGCCGCACCTCCTTCTCGGCGCGCACCATGTCCTCGTTGGGATGAAATTTGAATACCAGCGGCCGACCGCCGGCGATGGCGACGGCATGGCGGATGAACGCCGGACGGTCTTCCCCGCGGAAGACCTCGCGCAACGGCGACGTGCAAACGAGGACAAAATGGCGATGCGGAAACGCGTTGTCGCGATAGCGGGAACAATCGTCGAAGTTGGGGATGCCGGTGACGACGATCTTGCCGGCCTTGGCACCCTTGCCGATGAAGTCGTGGCGATAGCCGTCGCTGGCCACACAGAACGCGCGGTAGGCATCGGAGAGGCCGGTGGCTGCCGTGCCGGCAAGCCACAGCGGCAGGCGCCGAAACCGCTGCACGAGGCGGAAGGCCGCGTTCTCGGGATCGGTGATGCCTTCCTGCACCAGGACGACCTTTTGGCCGCGGATGTTCTTCTGTACGAAGACGTCCGAGCACGTCACCACCAGATCGTAAGGACCGCGCCGGCCCTGGTAGTCGATGGCGAGATCCGCCGCGCGCAGGTATTGCAGGCAGCGCCCGGCGAGCTTGGCGCCAATGATCGTGAATTCCAGCAGCCGGAGTCGCCGCAACACTTCCTGCACGCCATCGCAATAGAAGGGCGTGAAGGCGTGCTGGTATTCCGGCAGGTGGCGTGCGACCTGGTGCATCTGCGTCGTCTGGTTCATTGAGCCGCAGATGAACAGGACGCGCTTCCTGGCACGCAATGCACCACCGTCGTCGTGCGCGACCGGCCACTTGCGCTCGAGCGCACTCGTGGCAATCATGAATTTTCGTCCCACCGGGTTCGGGCCGTACCTGCGATAAACACGCCGACGGCAAACGCGGCGGTCACGCCGAATGAGCGTAGTGTGGCCGCGTCATCGACGAAGACCATCGCCGAGCGGAGTGCTTCGTTCACATAGTAGAGGGGCAGCAGCTTCGCAAATGACTGCAGGTACGACGGCATCATTTCCACCGGGAAGAACGTGCCGGACAGGAACATCATTGGAAACAGGAAGGCATTGGCGACCGCGGACGCGCTTTCGGCCTCCTTGGCAAAGGGTGTGAGCAACATGCCGATGCCGACGAAAGCGATGACCTCGACGACGACGATCAGCGGCAGCCAGATGCCGAGATGCAGCTCGACGTCGAATGCGAAATAGCTGACCAGCAGGATGGCGACAGTCGAGACGATCGAGAGGATCAGTTGGAAGACGATGCTCGACGCAAGCCAGTCGGCTCGCGTGATCGGCGTTGTCGCGAGTTTGCGCAATATGCCCTTCTGGCGCAGTTCCGCGTTCATGTTGAGCGCGTTCGACAGGCACGACGTCATGATCGCCATCGCGATGATGCCGGGTACGAAGAAGTCGATGAAACGATAGCGCTCGGGCAGGATCGACATCGCGACGAGCTTGACGGCCGGCGGCAGACCCGTCGCCTTCTGATTGGCGGCCGCCACGATGCCATCCAGCAGCTGGACCTTGGTATTGACCGCGGTCGAGCTCGGGTCAATTACGTAGCTGAGCGCCACTGCGGCCCCGGTGCGCCCGGCGGCCACGCGTTCCATCTGCAAGCTCTCGAAGTCCTTCGGAATGACCAGCAACAGATTAAGACCATGCGCCTTGGCGTACATCATGGCGTCGACGTCTTTCGGTACCACGCTGAGCTTGAACGCATCACCCGCAACGAGGACTTCAAGCAGCTGCGCCGACGCGGTGCTCTGGCTGTTGTCCTGCACCGGGAGATCCAGATTGCGGTGCTCCGGTTTGGTGAAAATCGTGCCGAACACGAGCACCAGGATTACCGGGAAGGCGAACGTGAAGAACATGGCCGATCGTTCGCGATGGAAGCTCCGGAGACGGACGCCGAGATTGGCGGCGATGATCCGCGGTGTCATGGGGCGCGGTCCGTGGTGCCGGCCCGGGACGATGCGGCGGTCAGCTTCAGGAAGACCTCCTCGAGATTGGGCTTGCGCACGTCGAGTCCGCCCGCGGCGAAGCCGCTCCGTTCGATCGCCTCGAGGATGCGGCGAACGTCTGCAGACGTCTTGACCGGGACACCGATATTGCCGTCGCTTTCGGCGACCGGGCAGAAGCCAAGCATCCTGATCGCCTCGATGGCACCCGCGTCGATCGTCTTCAGGGTCACCTGCATCCGCTCTGCGTGGTCCTCCGTCAATTGGACCGGCGAGTCGATGGCGACAATGCGCCCCTTGGCAATGATCGCAACGGTATCGGCAAGCAGCTCGGCTTCTTCCATGTAGTGCGTCGTGAGAAAGATCGTCTTGCCGCGCACCTTCAGTCCGTTGAGCACGTCCCAGACCTGGCGCCGGGCGTGGGGGTCGAGACCCGTGGTGGGTTCGTCGAGGAAGACGATTTCGGGGTCGCAAACCAGGGCAACGGCGATCCCGAGGCGTTGCTTGAGACCGCCGGAAAGAGTGTTGAAGAGCGCCCTGGACTTGCCGCCGAGATCGGTGAGCTCCATCAGCCCGTCGATGTCGGCGTCGGCCCCGAAGACGCTGGCGTAGTACTGCAACGTCTCCCGCACGGTAATGCGATCGAACGAGCTGAAATTCTGGGGCAGCACCCCGATCCGCCGAACCAGTTCCGACTTGTGCTTCGTAACGTCCATCCCGAGCACCCTCACCGTCCCCGAGGTCGGCACGCGGATGGTCTCGATGATTTCGGCGGTGGTGCTCTTGCCGGCGCCGTTGGGCCCGAGGAACGCGAACACCTCGCCCGACTTCACGGAAAACGAAATGTCGTCGACGGCCCGGAAGGTGCCGTAGTGTTTGGAGAGGTTTTGTACCTCGATGGCGGGTCCGGTGTTCGGCATGATGATGTCGCTCGCGGGCGGATTTCAAACGCGCTGGCTGTGCTAGAGCTTCGCGAGTTCCTCGGCAATCGCATCGACGGCGCTCCGCACCAGCGCCTCGGTGTGATTGATGGTGATGAATACCCGCAACCGCGTGGCGTGCTCTGGAACCGCCGGATGGATGATCGGCTGCACGTTGATGCCGCGCTGGACCAGCGCACGGGCGAGCAGCAGGCAGCGCACCGAGTTGCCGACGATGATGGGAATGATCGGGGTTCCACCCGCGCCGCCCGTGTCGAGCCCGCGTTCGCGCGCAAGTCCGAGAAAGAGACTCGACAGCGAATGCAGCCGCGTCACGCGCTGGGGCTCGCGCTCGAGTACTGTCAGCGCGGCGAGGGCGGCGGCCGCATTGGGTGGCGATATGCCCACGCTGTAGACGAATCCTGGCGCCGTGTACTTGAGGAACTCGACAAGCTCGGCGGAGCCCGCTATGTAACCCCCGCAGCTCGCCAGCGATTTTGAAAGCGTTCCCATCCACACGTCGACCCCGCAGGGGTCGACGGCGGCGTGTTCGGCGAGGCCGCGCCCCGTCGCGCCCATCGTTCCCAGCGAATGGGCCTCGTCGACGTAGAGCAGCGCTTGATGGCGTTCCTTGATGCCGATGAAGCGTGCGAGGTCCGGAAAGTCGCCGTCCATGCTGTAGACGCCTTCGATTGCAATGAGCACGCGACGATAGCTGTGGCGGATGCCCGACAACAGCACGTCGAGCGCCCGCCAGTCGTTGTGGGCAAAGCCGCGGCAGGTGGCACCCGACAGTCGAGCGCCCTGGAGAATGGAGTTGTGCGCCAGGACGTCATGGACGATCAGGTCGCCCGGTCCCATCAGGTGACCGATGGTCGTGACGTTGGTCGCGTGCCCCGAGACGAGGACGAGCGCCGCGGGCGTGCCGATAAAGGCGGCGAGCGCGTCCTCGAGATCGCGATGGACCTGTTTTTCGCCGGAGACGAGGCGACTGGCACCCGCGCCGGTGCCGTAGCGGTCGATTGCACCCTTGGTCGCCGCGATGACCGCTGGGTCGTGTGCCATCCCGATGTAGTCGTAGGCGCAGTAGTTGATCAGCACCTCGCCATCGATGTGGGATTGTCCCGGAGCGTCCGGTGCTGGCGACAGGTCACCCTGATCCACCCGAAAGTAGGGATTCGTCTCGGTCACGGCCAGCAACATGCGCTTGTGCCGCTTCAGCTCCAGGTATTCGGGAAACTGTGCCACGTTGTAGTGTTCCCCCGGCACCGCCCGCGCAGGCGAAACGGTATGGGGATGCGCGATCAGGTGCTTCTGCACGGCGGCGGCAAGATCGCCGAGCGTCGATGCGTGGGTGTAGACCGAGTCCGGCAGGTGTTGCCCGAAGCTCTGGTCCAACGCGGCGACGAGTTCGACGCGCTGCAGTGAATCGAGGCCGAGTGTCTCGAGTGGCGTGTCCGGCGACATTTCGGCGAGTCCCGTACCCGACAGCGCAAGCGCATGCTGGCAAACGGCGGCGAATGCGGTGCACTGGATCGCACCCGTGGGCGTCACCGCCTCGTCCAGCGACGCAACCCGGGTCGGAGCATCGTGTCGAGCAAGCGGCGACAGCTCCCCGGCTTTGAATGCGGCACACACGGTACGTCGTTGGACCTTGCCGCTGGAGGTCTTGGCGATGGTTCCGGTACGGATCAGGACAACCGCGTCGAGAGCGACGCCGTGTTCTTCGTGCACCGCGGCGCGGACAGCCGCGATGACCATCGACAGATCGGCCGATCCATCGCGGTTGACCTCGTGCACGAGCCCAAGGCGTTGCACACCGCGTTCCTTCCATCCGAACGCCGCGCCATGGCCGGCAGCAAGGAGTGGATGGCTTCGGCGCGCCGTGGCTTCGATGTCCTGCGGATGATGATTGCGGCCACGCACGATGATGAGATCATCCATTCTGCCGGTGATGTAGAGCTGCTGGTCGTGCATGAAACCCAGGTCGCCGGTACGCAGGTAGGCAACGCTGCCGTTCTTTCCGATGTGCGCATCAAACGTCGTTGCGGACTTGACCGGATTGCGCCAATAGCCGTTGCCGACGGAGTCGCCGGCAACCCAGATTTCGCCGACGCGGTCAGGCGCCGCGCGTTCGCCCGAGCCGGTCTCGACGATGGCCACGCGCAACGATCCGACGGGCGCGCCGCAGCCGGCCAACGTGCGGCCACCGGAGGCATCGTCAGGCATCGGCTGGACCACGTTGCGGGTCAGCGCTTCGTCGTCAAACGTGCGTATCGTGGCGCCGTCACCGGCACCAGGGCCGGTGACCATCAGGGTGGCTTCCGCCAAGCCATAGCAGGGGTAGAACGATGCCGGCCGGAATCCGCACGGTGCAAAGGTCTCGGCGAAGCGGGCGAGGGTCGCAGGATCGACAGTTTCGGCACCGACGAAGGCGACCGACCACGCGGAAAGGTCGAGCGACGCGCGCTGCGCCGCCGTGATCCTGCGCACGCACAGGTCGTAGGCGAAGTTGGGTCCGCCGGAGACGCTGGCGCCGGATCGGCTGATCGTATCGAGCCAGAGAAACGGTTTCTGGACGAACATCGCCGGTGCGAGGATGGTGTTGGGAATGCCGCAGTAAATCGGCATGAGGATGCCGCCGATGAGCCCCATGTCGTGAAACGTGGGCAGCCAGAAGACGGCCTTCGATTCGGGACCGATGTCGAATGCAGCGCTGATCGCCTGCGCATTGGCAACAAGATTCCCGTGGCTCAGCATCACCCCCTTGGGCTGGCTGGTCGAACCGGACGTGTACTGAATCAGCGCGAGCGAACTGAGGGCCGGATCGTGCGGGGTCCAGTCGTCCGCGCCGCTGTCGGGGATGTCGTCGGTAGCGTTCCAGAGCAAAGCCGTGGACGTCGCGGCGATCCCGCGCAGGCTGCCGATCGTGGCACGGGTGCTGAGCACCGCAGTCGCTCCGGCGTCGAGCGCCAGTGCATGGAACCGCTCAAGCGTTCGTTTCCGTGGCGGATATGCGGGTACCGCGACACACCCGGCGTAGAGCGCACCGAAAAACCCAGTGATGAAATCGAGTCCAGGCGCATACGCGAGTACGACGTTGTGTCCCGCGAGCCCCATCGCCTGCAGGTGGCGACCGATCGCGCGGGCGCGACGGTCAAGTTGTGCATAGGTCAGCACGGGCCACGACGCGGCGTCGTCGATCCGATGCGTGAATGCGGTATCCCCAGGCCGGTGCTCCGCCAACTCGCGCAGGCAATCGATCACGGAGTGCGGGTCGTGACGCGCGTCGGTACAGGTGGTCAGTGGAATGCGGGTTGCTGCGTGCGCGATGGGCTCGCGCAAGGCGATGACGCTTGCCGCCGGCAGAGGCGGACGCGCGATATCAACAGCCGGCCCCGCGCCGGAGGCGCCATCGGCGGAGTGGATCCCAAGTTTCGCGGCATGGGTGGCCGGAACCACCGCCAAAGTGTTGGCGGCGAATCCAGGGCGAAACTGCAGTGGCATTACCGATCGATCGTCCGGGAACAGCGTGAATTGCAATCGATTTGACAGAACAACGTACCCATGCGCGCTCCTGATTGGCTGGTGCGGCAAGGCTAACCGGCCCTGCGGGCGCGGTCTGTGCGCTATCGAACAGAATGCGACGCGCCGCAAGGTCGGGGCCGCCATCGCCAGATCGTGCGGGCCGCGAGCACGGTTCGACGGCTGTCACCAATGTTGGATGCCGAACATACGGCAGGTTCAGGTTCAAGTGACAATGAAGAAGCGACCGGTCATGGCGCGAAACGCGCGCAGCGGCGCTGCCTGGCCCCTGCCGCACTGAATGGAGATACTGCCTTGTTGCCCACCCCCCCCAACCCGACGTGCGACTCCCAATGGAATGGCGCTGGCCACCCGGCGAGTTTCGCCTCGCAATCGCGCCGATCATGGGTGAACACTGCGGCGTCGATACTCGCCGTGGCATGCCTCGCACTGGCGAATGCGTCGATCGCCAGGGACGGGGGCAATGCGGGTCACTGGGTCGGCACCTGGAGCGCGAGTCCGCAGGCCGCGTGGAATGCGGTCGTACTTGACGGCCAGACCATTCGCGAGATCGTGCGCATCAGCATCGGCGGCAATGCGATACGCGTCAGGTTCACGAACGCCTATGGCGCGGAAGCGTTGCGTATCGGCGCTGCCCGGGTTGCGCTCCGCAGCACCGGTGCTTCGATTGTCCCAGGCAGCGACCGGGTGTTGACGTTTGACGGCGCCGAGGCGATCACGATCCCGGTCGGTGCCGTGGTCGTCAGCGACCCCGTCCGCCTCAACGTACCCGACCGCGGCGATGTAACCGTCAGCATCCACCTGCCCGGCAGCACCGTCGCCGGTACCGAACATTTGCTGGGCTTGCAGACTACCTATATTTCGCCCGCAGGCGACTTCACCGGCGCCTACGACCTGCCCATAGCAGTCACCACCCAGTCCTATTACTTTCTTGCGGGTGTTGACGTGCGCCGATCCGCACCATCCCGATCCATTGTCGCGCTGGGCGATTCGATCACCGACGGCGTGCACTCGACGCCAGACGCCAACAGGCGCTGGCCGGATCGGCTGGCGGAACGGCTGCGTGCACACGTGGGCAGCAAAAACGTGGCAGTGCTGAATGCAGGCATCAGCGGCAACCGGCTCTTGCATGACACCGTCGGCACGAACGCATCGGCGCGGCTGGATCGCGATGTCCTCGTCCAGCCCGGAGTGCGCTACCTGATCGTACTGGCCGGCATCAACGACATCGGGATACCGATCGGTGCAGAGGCCGACGAAATCATAGCGGCGCATCGGCAAATCATCGAACGTGCCCATGCAATGGGTCTCCTGGTCTACGGCGGGACGCTTGCGCCATTTCAGGCGTACCTGCCGGGGATCTATTACACCGCCGACGGCGAGGCGAAGCGGCAGGCGATCAACCGTTGGATCCGGACCAGCAAAGCCTATGACGCCGTGATCGACTTCGACAAGGCACTTCGCGATCCGCGCAATCCGGCCGCGCTGCGCCCGGCCTTTGACAGCGGCGATAACCTGCATCCCAACGATGCCGGGTACAAGGCGATGGCCGATGCCATCGACCTGTCGTTGTTCAACCGTCGGCTTTCGGGCCGCCCTCAATAGCGGAAGCGTGCCTTCAGCTTCAGCAACGGGGCCTCGACGCAATGCCACATCGCGGTCGCGAGCAGAATCGTCATTGCGAGACGCGTTGCAAATGGGGGAAGCTCGCGGATCAATGTCGAGCGCGCCGAGAGCCAATCCAGCAGCGGCCACATGAACAGATGGATGAGGTAGAGGCCATAGCTGATCCGGCCGAGGAACCGGAAGGGTGCGAAATTGAAGAATCCAAGCACCCAGCGGCTGTCCGTTTGCCACAATCCCAGCACCATCGCCAGGAATCCTAGTGCCAGCAACGTTTGCATGGCGGGTGGGTGCATGACGTGGTCGATCGAGGGACTCTCCGGCGCCAATGCCACGAATAGCGCCGTCACCAGGGCCAAGCCGGCCGGAAACATCCACCTGCGGGCCGCGGTGCGGATCCTTTCTGCGGTCGAGGAGTGGTCCGCCAGCAACACGGCGCCCACTGCGCCGGCAAGCAGATATTCACCGCACACCAACGGAATCAATCCGTAGGCTGCCTTGGGGATGAGCGCAGCGCACAGGAAGCGAATGGCGATGCTCCCTGCCCAGAGACCAAGCAACCCATGGAGTCGCGCGCGCCCGGGTCGCAGTGCCAGGAACATCAGCGGAAAAACCAGGTAGAACTGCTCCTCGACGCACAACGACCAGAAATGGATGCCGTACATGCGCGTGGGTTCCCAGGCCAGATCCACGAGATCGGGACGGATCCACGTGTAGAAAAAGATGCCCCAATTCATCACATAGAGGAGGTATACCGGCAGGTAGGCAATACCGACCGTGGCGGCCGCGATCCCCAGCACGAGGTAGTAGGCGGGAAAAATTCGCAATGCGCGGCGCGCGTAGAAATTGCCGAGCACATGCTTGCGCGGCCGGTCTTCGAAGGCGATCAGAATCCGGGTGATCAGGAATCCGCTGATCACGAAGAACAGGGAGACGCCGTGGCTGCCCCACCAGAATCGCGTGATGTCGCTGTGGACCAGGAACACGGGCAGGAATGCGAAGAACCGGAGGCCATCGATCTGCGGGCGGTGCTCCAGTGTCTGCAAGGCGGGGAAGTCCGAAGTTGGCAGGCGGCTTCGCAGAATGCGTGACACCCTTCCGAAGTGTGGCGCGGATGGCGGTACCGGTTCGGTGCGCTAGCGCACCCAGCGTGGCAACCGCTCGCAACGGGGGCTGGACGCCACGCGCGTCGAACTTGCCGCGAGTGGCGGCGTGGCGCATGCGGCCACGCGCAACCTCGCCGATGAAGCGTCGATCAAGCGCTACCTCGTGCAGGCGGCAGCCGCGCTCGGTGGCATCGGCGTGAACGGCGGGCAGGGGTTCGCGCGGTAGAAATGCACGTCCCGGGGATCAGGACTAGAATGGTCGGCAGGCCTTTCACAACCGCGGAGGCGCCTGATGAAGTCCGTGGCCGCTGTGCTGGTTTCTGCCTTGCTCGCTGCGTGCGCATCCGCGCCCACCGAGCAACGCGCCGATCGCTTCTTCAACGACCGGCTGTTCCTTGCCGCCACCGACCGTATCGACGCGCGCGATGTGTTTGCGTTGAGCGCGGACATGAAGCGCTATCTCGACGACGAGATCGCCCGGCCCATGCGGGTCAAGGGCCGGCAGCGCGCGCTGGTCGACTCGCTATACAACAGCGGCGAGCTGAAACTTCAATACGACACCGAAACCACGCGCAACGCCGCGCAGGCCTTTGCCGCGCGCTCGGGCAATTGCCTGTCGCTGGTGATCATGACGGCTGCCTTTGCGAAGGAATTGGGCCTCGCAATCCAGTATCAGAAGGTCTATGTCGACGACGCCTGGTCCCGCAGCGGCGATCTCTACCTGGCCATCGGGCACGTCAACCTGACGCTGGGTAAACGCGCCACCGACGACGGCGGCTTCGGGTACCGGGTCGGCAAGAAGCCGCAGGAAAGTGAGGGCATGACCATCGACTTCCTGCCGCAGCAGGACATGCGCAGCATGCGCACGCGCGACATTGGCGAGGACGTGATCATAGCGATGTACATGAACAACCGCGCGGTGGAGGCGCTGGTGCGCGGCCACATCGACGACGCCTACTGGTGGGCGCGCGAGGCGATCGTCCAGTCGCCCGACCTGCTGATGCCCTACAACACGCTCGGCGCGATCTATCGTCGC